>NZ_JBVIWC010000010.1:61314-217343 GCF_055594965.1 Kitasatospora sp. NPDC040550
ACTCTCGGCACCCCCCCCATCCCGCGCGGTCTGGGGCGTGATTCCACCCCACGTTTCTGTTCTCCCTCTCCGCCCCCCCCCCCTTGCGTCCCCCGCCCCCCCCCCCCACGGCCGAACGGCCCTATGGGGAAGGTCAGTTCGCCTGCACGAGGTCGGCGGCGAGGTCGGCGGCGAGGGCGGCCTCGCCGGCGGGCACGAGGTGGGAGTAGCGGCGGGTGGTCCTGCTCCACTCCAGGTATCCGCTCATGGCCGTGCGCATGCAGTCGGTGATCAGGGCTGCGGCTGCGGCGTCCCGTGCCCCGACGCCGCTCGACAGCCGCCGCTCCAGGACGAGGAACTCCTCGCACCAGGCGGTGACCATGCCCTGGATCTCCCGGACGCTGTCCGCGCGTTCCCTGTCCCTGTCCCTGTCCCTGTCCCTGTCCCGGCTCCGCCCTCCGGCGCGGGCGTGCGCCCGGTCCGGGTCGTTCTCGATGACCAGGACGAGGTTGTGGAGGTCGCCGCGCGATTCCTCCTTCTCGACGGAGTGGACGTCGTCGAGCGTGTCGACGACGTCCGCGGTGATGTCGAGCATCCGGCGCACCACCGGCTGGGTGTACAGCCGGTCGGGGAGTTCGAAGCCGTAGGCCTTCTGGCTGAGGTCCAGCATGGCGTGGACGAAGCCGGAGCGGCGACGCAGTTCGGCGTACTCGGCGAGGGTCGGGACGCGTCGGCGGGCGCGGTTGCGGGCCTCCTGGGTGTACGCGCCGAGGTACCACTGCCAGTGCTGGCCGGTGCGCTCCAGCCAGGCGGGGGAGGCGCCGTCGGCGAGGCGCCGCCACACGTCGCCGAACGCCCGCAGTAGTGGGCCGGCACCGGCCGGAGGCCGGCCGTCGGCGGCGATGACGCGGGCGAGGGCCGCGCAGTCGGCGCCCACCTGGTCCGGCCGGTCGGCCGGTGGGCCGTCCATGTGGTCGTCGAGGAAGGTGGCGACCACGACGGCGTCCACGGTCAGGTCCAGCCGGGCCCCGCTCGTCCTGGGGTTCCAGACGGCCATCAGTCCGGCGATGTCCCAGCGCAGGAAGCGCGCCTCGTCGGCCGGGTCCCCGACGAGCCCCTGCCGGCGGCTCCAGAGCAGGCTGCGTCGCCGGGCGGCGTCGGCGTCCGGGCTGGTCGCGGCGTCGAAGGGGAGGGTGAACGCGGTGTCCTGAGGCATGGGGACGCCCTTTCGAACGCGAGGGTGAGCCGGCCGCCGTTCGCCCCAAGGGTCGCCGCGACGGCCCTCCGGCCGCAAGGGCGCACGGTGGGGGCGTGTCGCCGTCAACGGCCGGTACCGGCGGCTACCTTGCCCTGTAGCCGCCGATCGTGGTGCGGTGGTGTCCGGCCACCTCCTCCTGACAGGAGTGACGAATGAGCGTGAACGACCCGGAAGTCCGGTTCGACGAACGGTTCAGCGACCCCGGAGCGGGCGCGACGCCGTGGGAGACCGTCCGCGCGGTGCTGGAGGAGGCACAGCTGTTCTGGATCACCACTGTGCGGTCCGACGGACGCCCCCACGTCACGCCCCTGGTGGCCGTGTGGCTCGACGGGCAGCTGCACTTCACCACCGGCGCCGAGGAGCAGAAGGCCGTGAACCTGGGCGGGAACCGATACGTGGCGCTCTCCACCGGCTGCAACCACTGGGACCGGGGGCTGGACGTGGTGGTGGAGGGTCCGGCCGTGCGGGTCACCGAGCGCCCCGCGCTCGAACGCCTCGCCGCCGCCTGGACGGCCAAGTGGAACGGCGAGTGGCGGTTCCGGGTGACGGCGGACGGCTTCGCCCACCAGGACGGGGGCCTGTCCCTGGTCTTCGCGGTGCGGCCCGCCAAGGTCCTCGCCTTCGCCAAGGGCGGCTTCGGCCAGACCGGTTACCGCTTCGACGGGGGCCGGACCGCCGAGCCGCCGGCCTGACCGCAACCTGCTGGAGCCTCCCGCATCCGGTCGGCGGAGCCGTGGGTCGCCCCGGCGCGGCCCCGGTGGTGCGGGGAGCGAGGGCTTGGACGGCCCGCGTGCCGGCCGGGGCTAGGCCGGGCGGCAGGCGGGCCGTGGGGACCACCATGGCCCGTCCGCCCCCGGACGGCCAGGGGCGCACGGGGGCGCCCGGGCGTGCACGGTGGCGCGCCCGGGCGGGCGAACGGCGACGGAGCGTCCGAAAGCTCCGAAAGCTCCGCAAGCCGGTCGGACGCCGCGAAGCGGGTCGGACCGTTCCCGAGTGCTCCGGCCTCCGGCGGCCGACGGGGCGTGCGTCGGCGGGGCCCGGTGCGGTGGTCACGGGCGCCACTGTCCAGTCCTCCGGGTGGCCGGGCACCGGCGGGGTGCGCCGCCCGTACAGCCGGTCGTCCAGGATGCCGGTGAGGTCCTGCCCGGAGACCCCGGAGGCGGTGCGGAGGTCGTCCCGGGTGGTGGTGCGCGCCGCACCGGCCACGGAGGCCAGTGGGCCGTCGGCTCCTGCCCGGTGACGACCGGCCGGATCCCGCCGGAACCGGCCGGAGCCGTGCTGACACGCGGGCGTCCCCCGGACGGACCACGGTGCTGGCGGCGCCCCCGGGCCGGGGCTAGCGTTCGTAGTGCTTCGTCCCCTGACGGACGGGGCCACGGCCGTCGGAGAACCTGGCCAGGTCCGGCGGCCGTACTCCTGTGCCCGGACGCCTTCCCGGACGCACCGCGTAGGCTGCCCCCGGACGACGCCCGCGTACCGGATGCCAGGAGCCGCCGTGACCAGCCCCGCTTCACACCTTCTGGTGATCGGTGAGTGCGTCGCCGACATCGTCCGTACGGACGGTGCCCCCGACCGGGTGCACCCCGGGGGCAGCCCGGCGAACGTCGCGTACGGCCTGGCCCGGCTGGGCCAGCCGGTGGTGCTGCTCACCGAGCTGGGGCCGGACGAGGACGGGCGGCTGATCCGCCGCCACCTGGAGTCGGCCGGGGTGGTGGTCCGGGCGGCCGAGGTGGCCCGGACGCCCTCGGCGGTGGTCCGGCTGGACGGGCAGGGGCGGGCCGAGTACACCTTCGACATCGGCTGGACGCTGCCGCCGACCGAACTGCCCACGGCCCCCGCCGCGATCCACCTCGGCTCGATCGGCGCGGTCACCGAGCCGGGCGCCGCCGCGGTGCTCGCCCTGGTGGAACGGTGGCGCGATCGGGTGCCGGTCAGTTACGACCCGAACGTGCGCCCTGCGCTGATGGGCGACCGGGCGGCGGCGGTGCGCCGGGTCGAGCGCTGCGTGGGGCTGAGCGACCTGGTGAAGGCGAGCGACGAGGACCTCGCCTGGCTCTACCCGGGCGAGCCCGTCGAGGCGGTGGCCGAGCGCTGGCTCGCGCTGGGGCCGGCCGTGGTCGCGGTGACCCTGGGCGCGCAGGGCGCCCTGGCGCTCACCGCGGCGGGTCGCCGGGAGCGGGTGGCGGCCGTCCCGGTCGCGGTGGCGGACACCGTCGGCGCCGGCGACTCCTTCATGGCGGCCCTGCTGCACGCCCGCGCGGCCGGCGCCGAGCTGGCCGACGGTCTCGCCGAGGCCGTCACCGCCGCCGCGCTGACCGTCTCCCGTCCCGGCGCCAACCCGCCCTCGGCCGCCGAGCTGGCCGCGGCCCTGGAGCGCCGCCGGGCGGCCGGGGCGCGGTAGCCGCCGCCCGGCCGCTGCTCAACTCCCGTGGGTAGTCGGCTCGGTGAGGTCCTTGCGGTACCAGACCTCGGAGTACGGGCCGGTGTCGCCGTACGCCGGGGTCTCCCGGTAGCCGTTGCGCAGGTAGAGGGTGCGGGCCTCGATCAGGTCGAGGCGGGTGTCCAGGACGATCCGCTCGGCGCCCATGGTGCGGGCGGCCCGGTCGACGGCGGCGAGCAGCTGGGCGCCGCCGCCGGTGCCGCGCAGGCCGGGGCGGACGAAGACCCGGGTGAGTTCGACGGTGGTGGCGTCGTGGCGGCGCAGGCCGGCGCAGGACTGGGCCGCGCCGTCGTAGCGGCCGAGCAGGAAGAGGCCGGTGGGGGCGGCCAGGTCGTCGCTGGGGGTGCCGGCGAGGCCGGACTCCAGTTCCTCCGGGGTGCCCTCGCGGCCCAGGTGGAGGCGGTAGTAGCGGTTGGCCACGTCGTAGTAGTACTCGCGCAGCAGGTCCGTGGCCTCGGGGGTGGTCACGTCGGCGGTGGTGATGGTCCAGCGGTCGGTCATGCGCGCATGATCCGTTTCCGGGTGCCGTGGTCGCAAAGGGTTTTCGTGCCGGTTGCGGAGGATTCGGCAAAGGATCGGCAAGGCGGGCGGCGTGCCGTTGCCCCGGGCGGGTGACGGAGGGTTGGCGGGGGCGCCTGGCGGGGGAGCAGTAGCAGCTATGAACGGACCATCAGTTTGTCGCATTAGTGGGGATCTGAGGAGAGGTCAGAAGCGGCGCGGCGCACGCACCGGACTGCTGGCCGCCATCTGCCTCACCGCCGTGGTCACCGGCTGTGCCGGTCCGGCCGCCCACTCGAGGCCCGCCCCGGCCGCCGGGGCACCCGCCGCCGAAGCCTTCGCGGCGCCCGCCGGATCCGCTGCGGCCCCGGCCGCCACCGGGGCGGCCCAGCCCGCGCCGCCGCTGCTCCCCGGCCTGGCCCGGGAACAGGAGGAGACCAGCAGCGAGGCGGCCGCCCGCCAGGCCGACGTGGCCCGCGCCGCCCTGGAGACCGCCCAGCGCTGGGGCCTGGACCGTCCGCCGCTCAAGGCCCCGGCCCGCCCGGCCGCCCGGACCGTCCTCACCCCGGTGCAGGGCGTCAAGCTCAAGGACGGCCGCCCGCCGGTGGTGTTCCGGGTGCCGACCGAGGACAAGGTGGTCTTCCTCACCATCGACGACGGCTTCGAGAAGGACCCGGAGTTCTCCCGGATGGCGGCGGAACTGGGCATCCCGCTCAGCGCCTTCCTCTCCGACTACCTCGTCCGCGACAACTACGGCTACTTCCGGGACCTGCACAAGCAGGGCGTGGAGATCAACAACCACACGATCAACCACCGCAACCTCAAGGTCCTCGACTACGAGACCCAGCGCCGGGAGATCTGCGACCAGCAGGACCAGCTCGAACAGCAGATCGGCGTGCGCCCCCGGCTGTTCCGCCCCCCGTACGGCGAGTACAACGACGACACCCTGCGCGCCGCCGCTTCCTGCGGGGTGCAGGCCGTCCCGCTGTGGAACGAGGAGGCCTTCCCGGACCACATGGAGTGGCGCTACGACGACCGGAAGCTCCACCCGGGCGACATCATCCTCACCCACTTCCGCGGCACCTCCGACTGGAAGGCCACCATGCCGGACCTGCTGCGCAAGGTGCTCGGCGAGGTCACCGCGGCCGGCTACTCGCTGGGCCGCCTGGACGACTACCTGTAGGGCGGGCCCCGGCCGGCCGGGCCTCAGCCGAGCGAGAGGGCGTCGAGGTACACCCAGGCGCCCTCGTGCCGGACGAAGCGGCTGTGCTCGCTGAGCACGCCCTGCTCGCCGCCCTCGGTCCAGTGCGCGCGGAAGGCGACCGTGCCCTCGGCGTGGAAGGCGCCGCCCTCGCTGGTGGAGACCACCTCCAGCCCGGTCCAGCGCAGCGCCGGGTCGAAGTCGACCTCGTCGGGCCGGGTGTCCGGGTGCCAGGTGCGCAGCAGGTAGGCCTCGTCCTGGGCGGCGAAGGCACTGAACCGGGAGCGCATCAGCGACTCGGCGGTGGAGGCCTTCGCCTGGCCGCGGTGCAGCCGGCCGCAGCAGTCGCCGTAGGCGGCGGGCAGGCCGCACGGGCACGGGGAGGACGGCAGCAGCCGGGGAGCGGCGGGGCGGGGCGCGGAACGACGTCGGGACATGCCGACCATTGTCCCCCACGCCCGGTCGGCGCCCACCGGGCCCGCCCCACCGCCGGGAGGGGCGGGCCCAGGGTGTTACGCGGGCCGCCGGAAGGAGTAGTTGAACGCGGCGTCGCCGAAGTGGCCCATCATCCGGAGCCAGAACGGCATCATCATCTCGGTCGCCCGGGCGCCGGTGATGTCCCCGAGGTCGACGATCCACTCGGCCGGCCAGCCGAACTCGCCCAGCAGGGCGACCGTCTCGGCCTTGGCGGCGGCGTCGTTCCCGGCGATGAACAGGTTGTGCTCGCCGGCCAGCTTACCCGGTGCGACCATCAGCTCGCAGTTCAGCGTGTTGAGCGCCTTCACCACCCGGGCCCCGGGGAACTCGCGCTGGATCTGCTCGCCGACGCTGTCGGTGTTGGCCGGGGCGAGGGTGACGCCCTCGGGGCCGAACACCAGCGGGTTGGACACGTCGATCAGCAGCTTCCCGGCGAGGTGCTCCGCCCCGGCCGCGCGCAGCGCCGCCAGCGAGACCGTTCCGCCGGTGGCGTTCAGCACCACCTCACCGAAGGCCGCCGCCTCGGCGAAGGTCCCGCAGCTGCCGGCGGGGCCGGCCTGCTGGGCCCAGGCCAGTCCGTTCTCGTTGTCCTTGCTCCGGGAGCCCAGGGCCACCTGGTGGCCGAGCGAGACCAGCTTGTCCGCGAGGGTCTGCCCGACCACGCCCGTGCCGATGATTCCGATGCGCATGGTTCCCCGTTCGTCCGGTTCCCTCCGCCCGTCGAAGGGCGGCCGCGACGACCCTAGTTGACCCGGTGCCGGTCGGGTGCGATTGCCGGGGTCACGCGCCGGGGCCGATGCTCATGATGGCGAAGAGCTCCACCGCGAGCGCGGCCGGCGCGACCAGGGAGAGGGCCACCCGGGCCCGTCGGAACAGCCGGGCCGCGGGCCACTGGAGGACGACCGCGATCATCGCCGTGATCACGGCGGCCGAGGCGACCGCCAGGTACGGCACGGCGCGGCACGGGTCCGTGGAGGTGCAGGGGTCGGTGGCCATCTCGCCGAGGCCCCGGAGCATGACCGCGGGCGGCAGCAGCGTCACGGTCAGCGCCGTCGAGATCAACGGGGCCCGCCACCAGCGGTCCGGTACGGTCCCGGTCGGGGCGGCTGTGGTGGGCACGGATTCGCTCATGCGCCCAGTCTTGCGGCGGTTCCCGACGCCCCGGCAGGGGTGGAGTACTCAGTCCGCCCGGGTGCGGGTACTCAGATCCGCGGCGCGCCGAACCAGTCGCGCAGCGCCCGGTCCAGTCCCTCCGGGTCGGCCTCGCCGGGGGCGCAGGCCCAGGCGACGTAGCCGTCCGGGCGCAGCAGCAGTGCTCCGGCGGGCGGTGGCGTCCGGGGGCAGTCGGCGGCGAGGACGTCGACCCGGTCCTGCCAGCCGGCCGCCCGGTCCGCGAGGCCGAGCGCGCCGCCGGTCAGGTCGAGCAGCAACGGCCTTCCACCGTGGGTGAGTTCGGCCAGGCGGGTGCTCCCGGCCGGGGTGGAGAGGGCGAGCTCCGGGGCGAAGCCCCCGGCGAGCGGGTGCGGGCAGTCGGTGTCGTAGCGGACATCGCTGCCCGCCATCAGGGCGGCTATCCGGGCCAGGTTGTCCTGGTGGGCGATCAGCTCGCCGACCAGGGCGCGCAGCGCGGTGATGCCGGGGCCGGGGGCCATCAGGGCCATCTGGGCCTGGGAGTGCATGAAGACCCGCTCGCCGACCGGCCGGCGCTCCTGCTGGTAGCTGTCCAGCAGGCCGGGCGGGGCCCAGCCCCGGAGCTCGGCGGCGAGCTTCCAGCCCAGGTTGGCGGCGTCCTGGAGGCCGAGGTTGAGGCCGGGGCCGCCGGTCGCGGCGTGCACGTGCGCGGCGTCGCCGACCAGCAGCACGCGGCCCTCGCGGTACCGCTCGGCGAGCCGGGTGTTGTGGCCGACGGTGCGGCGCGGGGTGAACGGTCCCGCCGTCCGGGCCGGGGAGAGCGGCAGGTCGGCGCCGGTGACCCGGCGGATGCTGGCACGCAGCTCGTCCAGGGTGAGCGGGCCGGCCTCGTCGACCGGCGGGCCGCCCCACTCCATGGTGGCGATCATGGCGGCGTCCGGGCCGAACGGGGAGATGACGAACACGCCGTGCTCGGTGCGGGTGTGGGTCCACGGCCCGAACGGGGTCGGGCAGCCGGGCAGCAGGAGCCTGCCGTCGTCGGTGGTGCGCAGGCCCTCGGGCGGCAGCACGTGGGCGATCCGGGAGACCGGGTCGGGTGAGGTGACGCCGGGGAAGCCGATCCCGGCGCGCTTGCGGACGGTGCTGCGGCCGCCGTCCGCGCCGACCAGGTAGCGGGTGCGCAACTGCCGTGCGCCGTCCGGGTCGTGGAGGTCCACGGTGACCCCGTCCCGGTCCTGGGTGAAGCCGGTGACCTCGCACCGGCGCAGGACGGTGACGCCCAGCGCGAGGGCGTGTTCCTCCAGGACCGCCTCGATCCGGTGCTGCGGGATCGGCAGGGCGTGCAGCGGATTTCCGTCGAGCCGGTGCAGCTCCAGCGGGAAGGCGCCGAAGACGAACCGGGGTATCGGCCGCGGCGCGCCCGCGGTACCGCTGAGCGGCCGGTGGAGGCCGCGGTGGTCGAGCAGCCGGAGCACCTGCCCGACCAGGCCGTTGGCCTTCTGCTCGCCGGAGCGCTCGGGCAGCCGGTCGAGGACCACCGGCCGGACGCCGGCCAGGGTCAGTTCGCAGGCCAGGAACAGCCCGACCGGGCCGGCGCCGACGATGACGACCTCGTTGGTCATGTCAATTCCCCCAGGGGTGTGGTGGGTTCACCGGGTGGACGGATCGGGCAGCCCGGCCGCGAGCCGGCGCAGCGCCTCGGCGAACAGCGGCTTGAAGGGCACCACCGGATCGGCGACCAGGTAGTGCTCGTTGGCGACCTGCAGTGCGGAGAGCGCGGCCGCGGCCACCAGCTTCGGGTAGAGGTCCCGGTCCGGATCGGTGCCGGTGCGGGCGGCGACCGCGGCGGTGAGCCCGGCCCTGGTCTGCGCGCCGCCGCGGAACAGCTCGGCCTGGAGCGAGGGTTCGCGCAGCAGTCGTCGTACGGCGGCGATCCAGCCGGGGGCGGGCTCCTCCTCGGCGCCGTCGAAGGGTTCGACCAGGGCCTGGGACAGCGCCTCCCACAGCGGCTCCTCCGCCGGGCGGGTGGCCAGGGCCTCGGCGGCGCGCATGATCCGGTTGCGGTGCCGGAAGACGATCGCCTCGGCCTTGCTGGAGAAGTAGTTGTTGTAGGTGCGCGGGGAGACCCCGGCCGCGGCCGCGATGTCCTCGACCCGGACGTTCTCCAGCCCCCGTTCCACCGCCAGGCTCAGTGCCGCCCAGCTGAGCGCCTCCCGCGTCGCGGCCTTCTTCCGTTCCCGCAGTCCGGGTTCTCCGTCCGTCATGGCACCACTCTCCCGTCAAAAGTGCGTGCTGCGCAATAGTGCGTGCCACGCAAGTTTATCCGGCCCCCCCCGGGGTCGTGGCGAGCCGCCCGCCACCTGCGGTTCGTCGCTGGTAGTAGTTGCGTGGTCGCGGAGCGACTCCGTACGGGAGCCCGTCCGCGCAGGAATTTCCGGCAGGACGAGCCGGCAGGACGACCCGGCGGGACGACCCGGCAGGACGTGAGGAGCGGTCATGAGTGGCAGACGGCGCCCACCGCGGGCGCGGACCCCGCGCCAGGGCGGCGCGGCCGGCGGCGGCCGGATGAACCCCCGGGTGGAGATCGCCCGCATCGAGGGCTTCCTGGCCTGGGAGGCCGAGGTCGCGGCGGCCGGACGCGACGCCCGGGCCTTCGCCGCGCAGTTCCCCTGGCTGCCGGAGGCCGAGCGCGAGGACCTGGAGCGGGCCTACGCCGCCGACCGGCTGCGCTACGCCGAGGAGGTCGTCGACCGCGCCGTCGACCGCTGCCGCCGGCTGGCCGCCCGCTACCGCGCCGAGTGCCGCCGGATCTGCACCCGCTGGGCGGCAATCTGCCTCTCCGTCACCCTGGCGGCGGCGCTGTTCGCCGTCGTCCCGGCGGCCCTGCGGGGCTGAACCGCCGGCCTGAGCCACCGGACACGCCTCAGGGCCCGCCGCGCCGTTTCCGGTGCAGCGGGCCCTGGTCGTGCCGGGAGCGCGGTCAGTGGTGGCCGTGGCCGCTGGTGATCTCCTCGTGCTCCTCGACGGTGGGCTTGGCGATCTGGCTGCCCTCGCCGTAGAAGCCGCGCGACAGCTTGGCCCGGGTGCGGGTCCACAGGCCGGCCCGGCGGGCCACGCCGTTCTCGTCCACCTCGGGCTGCAGCTCGACCGGCTCGGGCTGCTCGTGCGAGGTCAGGGTGTAGAGCCGGCCCTGCGGCAGCGGCGCGTGCACCTCGATGAACTCGCCGTGCTGCAGCCGGTTGATCACACCGGTCTCCCGGCCGTGCAGCACCTTCTCCTTGTCGCGCCGCTGCAGGCCCAGGCACCAGCGCTTGGTGATCACGAACACGACCACCGGGAGGGCGAAGAAGCCGATCCGCACGGCGTAGGTGATCGCGTTGATCGACAGGTGGAAGTGGGTCGCCAGCAGGTCGTTGCCGCCGCCGGCCAGCAGGATCAGGTAGAGGCTCATCCAGGCCGCGCCGAACGCGGTGCGGACCGGGGCGTTGCGCGGGCGGTCGGCGATGTGGTGCTCGCCGCGGTCCCCGGTGACCCAGGCCTCCAGGAACGGCCAGCACCAGATGGCCAGGAGCACGCTCGGGAAGATGATCAGCGGGATGAACACCCCGAGGTTCAGGGTGTGGCCGCCCCAGACGCTGATCTCCCAGCCGGGCATCACCCGGACCAGGCCCTCGGAGAAGCCCATGTACCAGTCCGGCTGGGCGTCCGTGGACACCTGGTCGGGCCGGTACGGTCCGTACGCCCAGATCGGGTTGACGGTGGCGATCGCCGACATGACCGAGACGACCCCGAAGACCAGGAAGAAGAAGCCGCCGGCCTTGCCCATGTAGACCGGCATCAGCGGCATGCCGACCACGTTGTCGTTGGTCCGGCCGGGCCCGGCGAACTGGGTGTGCTTGTGGTAGAAGACCAGGATCAGGTGCGCCGCGAGCAGGCCCACCATGATGCCCGGGATGAGCAGGATGTGGACGGTGAACAGCCGCGGCACGATGTCGGTGCCGGGGAACTCACTGCCGAAGATGAAGAACTGCAGGTACGTGCCGACGATCGGCACGGACAGCACCGCGCCCTCCATGAAGCGGATGCCCGTACCGGAGAGCAGGTCGTCCGGCAGCGAGTAGCCCATGAAGCCGTCGAACATGCCGAGGAACAGCAGCAGCGCCCCGAAGATCCAGTTGATCTCGCGGGGCTTGCGGAAGGCGCCGGTGAAGAACACCCGCAGCATGTGGGTCAGCATCGAGGCGACGAAGACGATCGCGGCCCAGTGGTGGATCTGGCGCATCAGCAGGCCGCCGCGGACCTCGAAGCTGATGTTGATGGTCGAGGCGTAGGCCTCGGACATCCGGATGCCCTTGAGCGGGACGTAGGAGCCGTCGTAGACGACCTCGCCCATGCTCGGCTTGAAGAAGAGGGTCAGCCAGACGCCGGTCAGGATGATGATGACGAAGGTGTAGAGCGCGATCTCGCCCAGCATGAAGGACCAGTGGTCCGGGAAGATCTTGCGCAGGTTGGCCTTGGCGAGGGAGTAGATGCCGAGCCGGCCGTCGGTCCAGTCGGCGAGGGCTTCGGCCTGGTTGGCCGGTTTGGCGCGGGTGCTGGTCACCGGTCCCGGCTGCGACTGCTGGTCGGTTCTCACGACGGGCTCCCCGGCGTTCTCGGCGTGCCGGCGTGGAGGCCCGTCGGCGAGGACGCCGGCCGGCGAAGTGTTGTGATCATGGGACCTCTCGATACGGGTCCGCCGGGTGGACCGGCGCGCGGACCTGGGCGGTTCACTGGACCCGTTGCTCAGGGTGATGGAGCGCTTACTCTGTCATGCTGTCGGCAGGGGGCCGACTGTGCACGTCCATCGGGCCGTCCGGCCGCTCGTGTCGGGCCGGACGGGGGCTCCTGACGCCCGATCGGCTGGCCGCCGGTCGGGGCGGGCGGGGGTGATGCTGCGCCCGGGTGCAGCTGAACCGTTTCGGCGCGTGCCGCGTCCGGGCGCCGCGCGGGGCCGGGCCTACGCTGCGCCAATGGTGGATCACCGTGAACTCCTCGAGTCCGTCACCGAGGCCCTGTCCCGCGCCGGGTTCGACACCGCGCCGGGCACCTCGCCGCTGTCGATCGACCGTCACCCCGAGGGGGTGGCGGTCGGCTGGTCCCCGGGGACGGAGGCGGACGGCCCGCCCTCCGGGCCGGCGCGGGCGGCGCTGAGCGGGGCGGCCGCGCTCGTCCTGCGGGAGCGGGGCTTCCTCGTCACCGGGACGGAGGAGGGGGAGCTGTTGGTGCGCTGCGCCGAACCGGTGACGGTCCCTCCGGAGCCCGGGCCCGGGGCGGCGCCCGAGCAGTGGTGGGGGTGACCGGGCCCGGCCCTGGGCGGCCCCGACGGCTCCGACCTGCGGAGTTGGCTGGAGCATGGGTGTTCTCATACCGAACCCTTACCTGAACGCGGGGTGCAGTTGACCGCCGCCCCTCTAAGGTTTGCCTAAGCTAAGCGCAACGCCCTGGACCACGGTGTCCGGGGCGTTCGCCGTGCCGTTCCGCCGCTGCCGCGGCGGTGCGCTCCAGAACAGGTACGACCCGGGGCGGCCCGGGGGAGGAGCCCGCTGCATGTGGGATGAGGCGTTTCCCAGCTTTCTGATCGGGCTGCGCGAGGGACTCGAAGCGGGCCTGATCGTCTCGATCCTGGTCGCCACACTGGTACGGGCCGGTCAGAAGGGCCGGCTCCCCCAGGTCTGGACGGGCGTCGCGGCGGCCGTCGCACTCAGCCTCAGCTTCGGCGCGGTGCTCACCTTCACCGCCGCCAACCTCTCCGGCCACGCCCAGGAGGCGTTCGGCGGGGTGCTGAGCCTGATCGCGGTCGGCTTCGTCACCGCGATGGTGTTCTGGATGCGCCGCTCCGCGCGCACCCTGTCCGCCGACATCAAGGACAAGGTCCAGGCCTCGCTGGCCATGGGCGCGGGCGCGCTGGTGCTCACCAGCTTCCTCGCCGTCGCCCGGGAGGGCCTGGAGACCTCGCTCTTCCTGTGGACTAACGCCCGCACCGCCGGGGAGTCCACCGGGCCGATCATCGGCGCCGCCGTCGGCCTGCTGCTCTCCGTCGCGCTGTGCTGGGGCCTGTACCGCCGGGCCCTCAAGATGAACCTCACCAAGTTCTTCACCATCACCGGCGCCGGCCTGATCGTGGTCGCCGCGGGCGTGCTCGGCTACGGCCTGCGCGACCTCCAGGAGTCCGGGCTGGTCGGCGGCGGCAGCACGTACGCCTTCGACCTGAGCGGGCACCTGGACGCCTCGTCCTGGTACGCCACCCTGGTCCAGGGCACCCTCAACCTGACCGTCACCATGACGGTCCTCCAGGTCGTCGGCTACATCGCCTACCTGAGCATCGTGATGACCCTGTTCGTCGAGGGCGTGCGCGGCGGCAAGGCGGCTCCGGCCCCGGCTGCCGCGGCGGCGGAGCCCGAGGCGAAGGCCGCGGCCGCGGAGCCGGCCGAGCCGGTGCGCGCCGGGCGGCCGCGCTGGGTGCTGCCGACCGCGCTGGTCGCCGTACCGGTCGTGGTGGCCGGCGCCGTGATCGCCGTCAGCGACGGCAAGCAGGGCAGTTCCGCCACCGTCGCGGTCTCCGAGAAGGAGTGCGGCAAGGGCTTCGGCGACCCCCAGCCGGGCCAGCAGGTGTTCCAGATGCACAACACCGGCGACAAGGTCTCCGAGGTCTACCTGGTCAACCCGGGCACCGGCGCGGTCTACGGCGAGATCGAGGGCCTGGCCCCCGGCACCACCCGGGCGCTGACCGCCACCATCGGCTCCGGCGACTACGCCTGGCGCTGCGTGCCCACCGGCGGCACCACCGCCACCTCCGCCACCGTGCACGTCTCCGGCGGCGCCGAGGTCAAGGCCGTCAAGCCGGTCTCCGAGGACGACCTCAAGGCCCCGCTGGACAGCTACAAGGACTACGTCACCAAGGGCCTCGCGACCCTGATGACGCAGACCCAGAAGATCCAGACCGACGTGCACGGCGGCGACCTCAACGCCGCCAAGGCCGACTGGCTCACCGCCCACCTCCAGTACGCCTCGCTCGGCGCCGCCTACGGCACCTTCGCCGACCTCGACAAGAAGATCGACGGCCGCGCCGACGGCTACGCCGACAAGGCCCAGGACCCGGGCTTCACCGGCTTCCTGCGGCTGGAGTACGGCCTCTGGCACGGCCAGTCCGCCGCCGACCTGACGCCGGTCGCCGACGAACTCGCCCAGAACGTCGCCAAGCTGGTGCACGACTTCCCCACCCAGGACTTCGACCCCGGCGACCTCCCGCTGCGCGCCCACGAGATCCTGGAGAACACCCTCCAGTTCGAGCTGACCGGCGACACCGACATGGGCAGCGGCACCAACCTCGCCACCACCCAGGCCAACCTGGCCGGCACCCAGGAGCTGCTGACGCTGCTCCAGCCGCTGCTCGACGAGCGCGACCCGCAGGTGCTGGTCCGGGTCAACGCCGGGATGAAGCGGGTCGGGGACCTCGTCGCCGCGGCGCACACCGCCGACGGCTGGACCCCGCTCGACAAGCTGCCCGACGGCACCCGCCGCCAGCTGAACGGCGCCACCGGCCAGCTGCTCGAAGACCTCTCGCCCGTCCCCGCCCTGCTCGAGATCCGGAAGGCCGCCTGATGACCGACCACACCGCAGCCACCGGCTCCTGCCCGTTCCCGCACGCCGCTGCCGCCGCACCGGTCGCCGAGTCGGTCGCCGATGCCGACCAGGGCGGCTGCCCGGCCGGCCCGGCCCGGCGCAGCTTCGTCCGGGCCGCGCTCGGCGCGGGCGCCGGGGCCGCCGTGCTGGCCGGCGGGGCGTTCACCCTCGGGGCCGAACCGGCCGCCGCCGGGGACAGCCACCAGCCGGCGAACGGGGCCGTCCCGTTCCACGGCGCCCACCAGGCCGGCGTCGTCACCCCGGCCCCCGGCTTCGCCGCCTTCGTCTCCTGCCAGGTCATCGCCCAGGACCGCAAGGGCCTGGAGGACCTGTTCAGGACCCTGACCGAGCGGATCCGCCTGCTCACCGCCGGCGGCACCCCGCCCGACCTCGGCGTCGGCGCCCCGCCCTCGGACAGCGGCATCCTCGGCCCCACCGTGCCCACCGACAACCTCACCGTCACGGTCGGCGTCGGCGCCTCGCTGTTCGACGACCGCTACGGGCTCGCCAAGGCCAAGCCCGTCAAGCTGACGCCGATGAAGACCTTCCCCAACGACAACCTCCAGCCCGGCGAACTCCACGGCGACCTCTCGCTGCAGATCTGCGCCGACCAGCAGGACACCGTGCTGCACGCGCTGCGCGACATAACCCGACACACCCGCGGGGCGATGCAGATCCTCTGGCGGATCGACGGCTTCAAGAGCGCCTCCCGCCCGGACGGCGCCCCGCGCAACCTGCTCGGCTTCAAGGACGGCATCGCCAACCCGGACGTCACCTCGGCCCGTGAGACCGACCGGCTGATCTGGGTCACCGACGGCGCCGGCGAGCCCGCCTGGGCGACCGGCGGCAGCTACCAGGTGATCCGGATCATCCGGATGCTGATCGAGTTCTGGGACCGGGTCAAGCTCAGCGAGCAGGAGAAGATGTTCGGCCGCCGCCGCGACACCGGCGCGCCGCTGGACGGGCACCAGGAGAACGACGCGCCGGACTACGGCAAGGACCCGGACGGCAAGGCGATCCCGCTCAACGCGCACATCCGGCTGGCCAACCCGCGCACCGCCGACACCGACAACTCGCGCATCCTGCGCCGCGGTTTCAACTACGACCGGGGCATGGACAAGGCGGGCAACCTGGACATGGGCCTGGTGTTCTGCTGCTACCAGCAGGACGTGGTGCGGCAGTTCGAGGCCACCCAGACCCGGCTGATCGACGAGCCGCTGGTCGACTACATCTCGCCGACCGGCGGCGGGTACTTCTTCGTCCTGCCGGGCGTGAAGGACGATGCCGACTGGCTCGGGCGGGGACTGCTCGCCGCGGCCTGAGCCGGTCCGTACCGGTCGGGCACCCTGACGGGCCCGGTGCGCCTGGTGCGCGCCGGGCCCGTTCGGCGTGCTCTGACGCGCTCAGGCCTGCTCGGGCGGGTTCAGCCGCCGAGGGTGAAGCCGATCACCGCGCCGCCGCCGGCCCGGTTGGCGGCGTAGGCGGTGCCGCCGTGCGAGCGGGCCACCTCGGCGACGATGGCCAGGCCCAGGCCCGAGCCGGGCAGGCTGCGGGCCGCGGTCGCCCGGTAGAAGCGGTCGAAGACCCGGTCGAGGTCGGTCTCGTCGATGCCCGGACCGCGGTCCCGGACCTCGACCCGGAGGCCGTGCGCCACCAGCTCGATCGGGGACGTCCCGGCCGGGTCGAACTTGGCCGCGTTGTCCAGCAGGTTGCCCACCGCGCGGGCCAGCGCGTCCGGGTGGGCGATGACGACGGTGTCGTCCGCGACCACGGTGATCTCCCGGTCGCTGCGCCGACGGGCCTGGGCGGCGGCCGAGCGGACCACCTCCGCCAGCACCACCTCGACCGGGTCCTCGTCGGCCTTCCTGTCCGCCGCCAGCGCCACCAGCTCCTCCACCAGCTGGGTCAGCTCCCGGGCCTCCTCGGCCAGGTCGGCGAGCAGCGCGGTGCGTTCGGCGGGCGGCAGCCGGTCGATGCTGGGCAGCACCGACAGGTTGGTGCGCAGGCTGGTCAACGGGGTGCGCAGCTCGTGCCCGGCGTCCTGGACCAGTCGGCGCTGGTTCTCCTTGGCGGTGGCCAGGCGCACCAGCATCCGGTCGAAGGCGCGGCCGAGCCGACCCACCTCGTCCCGGCCGGAGGCGGGCACCGGGACGTCCAGGCGGCCGCTGGCGGCGACCCGTTCGGCCGCGTCGGTGAGCCGGACCAGCCGGCCGGTGATCCGCCCGGCGACCAGCCAGCCGGATCCGCCCGCGACCAGCACGACGGCGGCCACCACGGCCGCCATCTGGTGCCGCAGCACCTCCAACAGCTCCTCGATGTCGTCGAGTTGCAGCACGACCTGGACGGCGCCCCGGCCGCCGCCGAGCGAGACCACGCCCACCCGGCAGGTCCGGCCGCCGACCCGGCGCACGTCGATCACCGTGCGGGCGGGCGCGTCGGCGCCGGCGAGTTCGCGGTCGGTCCCGGTGGTCGGCAGGGCGAGGTGCGCGGTGCCCGGGAGGATGGCCCCGTGCGAGTCGAGGGCCTGGGCGGTGACCCTGATCGGGTGCAGCAGCTGCTCGCTCAGCCCGCTCGGGCTGTTGAAGTCCCCCGGGAACAGCTTCTGGCGGTCCACCTGGCCGCTGACCGCGTGGACGGCCGAGTTGAAGTCGTCCGACTCGTCGTCGCGGATCAGCGCGGCCGCCGCGTGGTAGCCGAGCGTGCCGATCACCACCGCGACCAGGGCCGCCATCACCGCGAAGGCGAGCGAGAGGGTGGTGCGCAGGCCGGGGCGCGGCAGCTGGGGGCGGCGGGCCGCCGGGCCGGTCACGGCTCGCGCAGCGTGTAGCCGACGCCGCGGACGGTGTGGATCAGCGGGGTGAGGCCGGGGCGGTCGAGCTTGCGGCGCAGGTAGCCGATGAAGACCGCGAGGTTCTTCGAGCCCGGGCCGAAGTCGTAGCCCCAGATCCGCTCGTACAGGGTGGTCTGGTCGAGGACGGCGCCGGCGTTCCGGGCGAGCAGCTCCAGCAGGTCGAACTCGGTGCGGGAGAGCTCCAGTTCGGCGCCGCCGCGCCAGGCCCGGCGGGCCGGGGGCTCGACCCGCAGGTCGGCGACGGTCAGGACGTCCTGGGGGGTGTCGGCGGGCGGGTTGCGGCGCAGCAGGGCGCGCAGCCGGGCGAACAGCTCCTCCACGTCGAAGGGCTTGACCAGGTAGTCGTCGGCCCCGGCGTCCAGCCCGGCGATCCGGTCCGGGACCTCGACCCGGGCGGTGAGCATCAGCACCGGGGTGCGGTCGCCGGCCGCGCGCAGCCGGCGGCAGACCTCCAGGCCGTCCGGCGCGGGCATCATCACGTCGAGCACCAGGACGTCCGGCCGCTGCTCGGCGAGGACGGCCAGGGTCTGGGTGCCGTCCGCGGCTATCCGCACCCGGTAGCCCTCCAGCGTGAGGGCGCGGGTGAGCGAGTCGCGGATGGCGCGGTCGTCCTCGGCGATCAGCACGGTGTGGCTCATGCGGGAGATTCTCCCTGGCGTGCTCACGGCAGTGGAGAGCGGGGCACGGATTCCCGGCCGGCACGGGTGTCGCCCGCCGCTTCGTGGGCGTACGGTGGCCACACGGTGGCGTGCCGCCGGGCGGGCCGCCGGTCCGTTTCGGTACGCCCCGCCGGAGGCCTCGATGGCAGAGCGGATGGCCTTCCTCACCACCCCGCGCGCGGAGCGGGCGCGTCGGGACGCCCAGGAGCGACTGGGGGACCGGCGGGAGGTGTACCGGCCGGGGGCACTGCTGCCGCTGGTGGGCGGACAGGCGGAGCGCTGCATGGACTGCGGGCTGCCGTTCTGCCACGCCGCCTGCCCGCTGGGGAACCTGGTGCCGGAGTGGAACCGGCTGGTCGCGGACGCGGACTGGCGGGCCGCGGCCGCCCGGCTGCTGGCGACGAACAACTTCCCCGAGTTCACCGGGCGGCTCTGCCCGGCCCCGTGCGAGAGCGCCTGCGTGCTGGCGATCGACGGGGACGCGGTGACGATCAAGAACGTGGAGCTGGCGATCGCCGACCGGGCCTGGGCCGAGGGCTGGGACGCGGCGCAGCCGCCCGAGCGGCCGGCAGCGGGCGGGCGGGTGGCGGTGATCGGCTCCGGGCCGGCCGGGCTGGCCGCCGCCCAGCAGCTGACCCGGGCCGGGCACGCCACCACCGTCTACGAACGGGCCGACCGGGCGGGCGGGCTGCTGCGCTACGGGATCCCGCCGTTCCGGCTGGAGAAGCACCGGCTGGACCGGCGGCTGGCGCAGCTGCGGGCCGAGGGTACCGAGTTCCGCACCGGGGTGTGGGCCGGGCGGGACGTCACCGGGGAGCAACTGCGGGCCGGGTACGACGCGGTGGTGGTCGCGGTGGGGGCCGGTGCCTGGCGGGTGCCGGCCGTGCCCGGGTGCGAGCTGGCCGGAGTGCACCCGGCCCTGGAGTACCTGACCTGGGCGAACCGGGTGGACGAGGGGGACCGGGCGGTCTCGCCGCTGTCCGCGCGGGGGCGGCGGGTGGTCGTCGTCGGGGGCGGGGACACCGCGTCCGACTGCCTAGGGACGGCGCTGCGCGAGGGCGCGGCCTCGGTGACCCAGCTGGACATCAACCCGTGTCCGCCGGAGCGGCGCGAGCCGGGGCAGCCGTGGCCGGTCCACCCCAAGGTGTACCGGGAGACCACCTCGCACGAGGAGTTGGCGGGGCGGGCGGCGGTGTCGTCGTTGTCGGGGGAGGAGGCGGGCCGGTCGTCCGCGGCCGGTGGCCGGGTGTTCGCGGCGGTCACGGTCGGGTTCGAGCCGGGGTCGGACGGGCGGCTGGCGGCCGTCCGCTACGCCGAGGCCGAGCCGGGCGACCGCGGCCCCCGGGCGGGCACCGAGCAGGTGCTCCCGGCGCAGCTGGCGCTGCTCGCGCTGGGCTTCGCCGGGCCGGAGCCGGACCAGCCGCTGTACGCCCAACTCGGCCTGGGCATCGGGCCGGAGGGGACGCTGGAGCGGGACGACGGGTTCGGCACCGCCGCCGACGGGGTGTTCGTCGCGGGGGACGCCGGGCGGGGCCAGTCGCTGATCGTCTGGGCGATCGCGGAGGGCCGGGCGGCGGCCGCGGCGGTGGACCGCTACCTGCGGGGGCGGACCGAACTGCCCTCCCCGGTGCGGGCGTCGGCGCGGGCCCTCACCCTGTGAGGGGCGGGGCCCGGGCCGGCCGGCCGAAGCGTCAGCCCAGGCCGAGGGCGGACGGAGGGCGTGCAGGCCGATGGGAGGGCGTGCAGCAGGCTTGCACGCTGGTGCGCACCTCCGCGCAACGGCGCGCGCTCCGCGAGCCGTTCGGGTGCGGTGCGTCCGCCCGGCGGCGCCGGGTAGGTGGCGAGCAGCAACCGGACGGATTACGGAGGGGACCGTCATGTCGGATCGCACCCCGGAGACACCCGAGCTCACGCCCTTGCCCGAGGCCCTGCCCCCGCCCCGGGTCGCGCCGCCGCCCGCCGCGGTGGGCCTGCCGGTGCCGCCCGTGCCGCCCTGGCCGGGCGGCGCCCAGCCGCCGCCGGTGCTCGGGCACGCGGCCCGCAGCATCGACAAGGCCACCCTCGTCCCGTTGAAGGTGCCCGGTCCGCAGCGCGGGCCGGGCCTGGTCGCGCACGCCTACCTGCGCGGGCTCGACCTCCGACCGGACGAAGTGACCGCGCTGCGCGGCCGGTTGACGGCGGAGCTGCCCTGGGAGCTGCTCGCCGCCTCCGCCGCCGACCCCGCCGACCGCCCGCTGCGGGCCGCCGTCCTGGCCGCCGCCGACGGTCCCGCGCTGCGCGAACTCGGCCGTGAGCTGGAGCGGTTGCGCCGGGCCGACACCACCGCGGCGGGCCGGGCCCGGGCCGGGCTGGCCGCCGTCGCGAACGCCGCGTACGACCACAACGCGGCCGTCGACCCGATCGGCATGATGAACCTGGAGCGCCTGGAGATGGCCCCCGCCGGGATCGAGCGCGGCGAACTGGTCGCGACCATCCCGCTCGCGCCGCTGGAGGAGACGGCCGTCACCCAGAAGGAGTGGTCCGTCACCTCCAAGGAGTTCAGTTCGATCGTCACCGACTCGCTGGAGAACGTCAGCGAGACCGGCGTCACCGACAACACCGAACTCGCCCAGTCCACCACCAACCAGCTCCAGCACAGCAACCAGTTCAACGTCACCGGCACCGTCTCGGGCGGGATCCCGCTGATCTCCGGCTCCGCCACCTCCGGCATGACCAGCCAGAGCGCCGACTCGCAGTCCGCCACCGACAGCCGCAAGCACGCGACCACGATCACCCAGAAGGCCTCCGCGCGTACCAAGCAGGAGCACAAGGTCACCATCACGACCACCACCGTGACCGGCTCCTCGGAGACCACCACCCGCACCTTGAAGAACGCCAGCGCCACCGATCCGGTCCGGATCGACTATTTCAGCATGATGCGCAAGTGGCGGGTCCGGCTCTACCGCTCCGGGCTCCGGCTGACCTACGACCTGGCCATCCCCGAACCGGCCGGCGCCCTGCGCCAGGCCTATGCCGAACTCGCGGCCATCGAGGCGAAGCTGGGGCCGTTCCGGTTCGAGGTGCCGCACTCCGACATCACCGAGGAGGTCCGCTCCGGCGAGAGCCAGCCGCACTACCTGGTGCTCGCCGAGCGGTACGGCGCTGTGGTGCCGCTCGCCCCCGGCCCGCACCCGGACCTCCACGTCAACGTCACCGCGCCCAACAACGACGGCGCCGGCATCTTCGACGCGCCGCCGCTGAACGTCCCGGACCGGTACTGGATCAAGAACCTCTGGTTCCAGTTCGCCTCCGAGAGCCGCACCGGTGACTACAACTACAACCTCAAGGTGCTCGGCAGCACCATCCCCGAGTGGAACGAGCCGTTCGGCACGCACGGACCGGTCGACCTCGCCGACCCGGCCAACGGCGCCCTGCTGCGGCACGCCGGCGGGCCGTGCACGGTGAGCTTCCACCTGGTCAACAACCGGCAGACCTGGCTCAACCTGACCGCCGTCGTCGAACCCACCGACGAAGCCCGCCGGCAGTGGCAGAACGACGTCTGGGCGGCCCTGTTCAACGCGGCCCAGACCAAGTACTACGCCGAGCAGCAGGACCTCGCCGCCCGCGCCGCCGCACTGCGCGAACGCCTCAACGGGGTCGACACCCTCACACTCCGGCGCGAGGAGAGCGACGAGATCATGAAGGGCGTGCTGCGCTTCCTGCTCGGCGTGGACTACCACCTGATGCCCTCCGACGTGGTGGACGCCTTCAAGGCCTCGGTCGCGAGCGACCCCGACCGGCTGGGCCACGGCGCGGGCTTCCCCGGCGACGACACCGGCGCGCTCGGGGTCAGTGCCGCGGCCTGGGCGGCGGTGCTCGGGCACGAGGCCGAGGTGGCCTTCGTCAACCAGGCCATCGAGTGGGAGAACGTGGTCACCTTCCTCTACTCCTACTTCTGGGACGCCCCGGCCGCCTGGCCCTTCGTCAGCCGGATCAGCCACCCCGACGCCAACCGGCAGGCCTTCCTGCGGGCGGGCAGCGCCCGGGTGGTGCTCACCGTGCGCAAGGGCTGGGAGGAGGCCTGGGTGCGGTTCGCGGAGGGCGGCTTCCACGGCGCCCAACTGCCCGCCGACCACCCGTACCTGAGCATCGCCCGGGAGATCGCCGCCTACGACGACCGCAACTACCCCGGCATCCCGCCGGCCAACCCGGGCAGCAGTTCGCTGCTGCTGGAGGACGAGGCGGTCACCACCTGCGCCGCCGTGGTCGACCCGCCCGCCGGGGGAGCGCCGGTGCTGGTGCCGGTGGCCTCCAGCGCCGGCTTCGCCCCGGACACCGCGGTCGTCGTGGACGAGTACGACGACCGGCGGATCCAGGAGACCGCCCGGGTGGTCCGGGTGCCGGACGACACCCACTTGCTGCTCAGCGGTCTGACCCACCGGCACGACGGCACCCTGACGCCGTTCCCGGTCCGCCGGCCCGGCCACCGGGGCACGCTGATCGCGGAGTGGAACGAGTACACGCCGACCTCGGGGACGGACATCGCGGTGAGCAGCCCGTTGAAGGACATCGCGTGAGCTTCCTCAGGGACCAGGACACGTGTCTGCTGCTGGGGCCGGCGCGGGAGGAGCCGCCGACGGTCTTCGAGTACCTGGCCGCCGAGTTGTGGGTGCGCCACCACTTCGGGGTGGACTTCGACGCCCGCCCCGGAGCGACCTGGGTGACCTTCCAGCTCGACCGGATCGCCGAGTGGTGGGGCACGCCCCGCCGGGAGCGGCTGGGCCCCGAGGAGGCGCTGCCGTACGGGCGGCTCACCGCCCAGCCGCAGGACCCGGTGCTGCGGATGGTGCTCCAGGTGCTGTCGGAGGACCTCACCAACACCTTTCCGGCGGCCAAGGTCGACGCGATCAAGCGGATGCTCAAGGACCGGAGCACCCCGGCGGTCAAACTGGTCAAGGCCGTCCGCGAACTCACCCCGGGCGGTGCGCTCAAGCCGGACCTGCTCGGCCTGCAGAACCACGTCCCGGACCTGCGGATGGAGGCCCTGGAGGTCGGCACCGAGCGCACCGCGCTCGACACCTACCGCGAACTCCAGGGCAAGGTCGCGGTGTTGCGGGACCCGTGCGGCCGGATCATCGAGAACCGGCTGATCGCCCTGCAGCGCACCGCGGTCAAGCAGCTGCCGTTCTCGGTGGTGGCCACGGCGACCGACTGGCGGCTCGGTGCCGGACTGATGATCCTTCCGGTGCCGGTCAACGTCACCGAGCAGAACGGGGAGACGTACGTCGACTGGATCTGCTACTGGCCCACCGACCGGGCCGAGTTCCGCGAGTACCCGCGGCCGGCCAACGGCCGTCCTGGGTACGACGGGCTGGTGCTGTACCACATCCACCGGGTGCCGCTGCGGGCCGTGCAACTCCCGGACAGGATCCGGGAGGCGATGCTCAACCTGGTCCGGGCCCGGCAGCGGCCGGCGCCCCTGGGGCCCACCCTGGTGCCCGAGCTGGCGGTGACGATCGAGCGGGACCGGCGGCTGTTCACCCCGGAGGGGGAACTGTTCCTGGCCGGGCTGGGGGCGGTCGGGCTGCTGGCCCTGGGGGTGTGGGCGGCGGTCGGGGCGGGTGCGGTGGCCGGGCTGGGGGCGGTGGCCAAGGGCGGGCTGGCCGCGGCGGCGAGTGCGCCCGAGCTGTTCGTCGGGGCGGTCGCGGCCGCGGCCGAGCTGTCGGACCGACTCTGGTCGGTGATCTCCCAGTTGGGGTACCTGTTGCCGGCCGGGGGATAGCCGGGGGTTCGGTGGTCGACGGCCTGGCGGGCGGGGTCGTCCGGCGCCCGCACGGCGCGGGACGGGCCCCGGCCGCCGTGGCCGGAGGCGGATGGGGGAGCGGCAGGGGCGGGGCCGGGCGTCGTGGGCGATGGGCTAGCGTGAGCGCCATGACCACCCTTGACCCCCGCAGCACGGCCCTGGTCCTGATCGACCTGATGGACCGGATCGTCGCCAACCGGCTCGCGCCGCACTCCGGCCCCGAGGTCGTGGCGGCCTCGCTGCGCCTGGCCGAGGAGTTCCGGGCGGCCGGCGCCCCGGTCGTCGCGGTGCGGGTCGAACGGCCGGGCGTCGCCGAACAGCCGCCCGGCAGCGGGCTGGTGGCCGAGGTCGCGGCGGCGGCCGACGAGGTGGTGGTGAAGCGCACCATCGGCGCCTTCCAGGGCACCGGACTGCACGAACTGCTCCGGGCCCGGGGCGTGGAGACACTCGTCTTCGCCGGGATCGCCACCAACCTCGGCGTGGAGTCGAGCGCCCGCGCGGCCGGCGACCACGGCTACCGGCTGGTGTTCGTCGAGGACGCGATGGCCGGGCTGACGGAGGCGGAGCACCGGGCCTCGGTGGAGCTGGACTTCCCGCGTCTGGGAGAGGTCGTGGCGGCCGCGGACCTGCGGCTGGGGTAGCGCGGGAGATCGGGCCGGGGTCGGGGGTCGGGGGTCGGGGTCGGACCGGTGGCCGTGGGTCCGTGGGTCCCTGGGTCCGTGGGTCCAGTGCGGACGGGAACCCCGTCCTCCCCGGGTGACGTGGTCGCGGCTGCCCGGCTAATTGGACAACGGGCCCTGGCGGCGGGCGAGTTCGAGGGCGTCGCGGAGCCGTCCGGCCGAGGCGCCGAGGAGCCGGGCGGCGGTGGGCGCGTCCACGTCGGCGAGCAGTAGCAGGACGGCGTCCTTCGTCCGGCCGTCGGTGGCGGTGAGGGCGTGGTCGACCGTCGGGGCGTCGGCGCCGGTGGCCTCCGCGACGATCCGGCGGGCGCGCTCGCGGAGTTTGACGTTGGTGGCCCGCAGATCGACCATCAGGTTTCCGTACGTCCGGCCGAGCCGGATCATCACGGCCGTGGACAGCATGTTGAGCACCAGCTTCTGCGCGGTGCCCGCCTTCAACCGGGTGGACCCGGCCAGCACCTCCGGGCCGACCTCCACCTCGATCCCCAGCTCCGCCGCCGCCACCAGCGCCGAGCCGCGGTTGCAGGCCAGTCCGACGGTCAGTGCCCCGGCCGCCCGGGCGGCGCGCACGGCGGCGACCGCGTACGGGGTGCGGCCCGATGCGGAGACGCCCACCAGGGTGTCGTCCGGGGTGAGGGCGAGCGCCGCCACGTCGGCCTCGGCGAGGTCGGTACGGTCCTCGGCGCCCTCGGCGGCCTCCGTCACGGCGCTCCGGCCGCCCGCGATCATGCCCACCACCAGCCCGGGGTCAGTGCCGAAGGTCGGCGGGCACTCGGCGGCGTCCAGTACCCCGAGCCGCCCGGCCGTGCCCGCCCCGGCGTAGACCAGCCGCCCGCCGCGTGCCATCCTCGCCGCCGCCGCGTCGACCACGGCGGAGATCCGGGCCAGCTGCCCGGCGACGGTCGCGGGGACGGTGCGGTCCTCGGCGTTCATCAGGCGGAGCAGGTCGGCGGTGGGCAGCCGGTCGATGGCGGCCCAGTCGGGGCGGACCGTCTCGGTGGGGGGTACGGCGTCGGGGTTCATGCGGGGAGCGTCCCCGGGCGGGCGCGGCTCGAACCGGTCCGAGGGGTCCCGGCCCGGCGTTGTCCGCCGGTCAGGGCATCCAGGTCAGGGCATCCAGGTCAGGCCATCCAGAAGAACACGGCGGTCATCCGGCGGTCCGCCAGCTCCGCGCCGTAGTAGTCGGTGGCGCTGTGGATCAGGTTGGCGTGGTAGAGGAGCAGCTGGTTGTAGCGGTTGGGGACCCGGACGTCCTCGGTGAAGTGGTCGGCGGGGACGTGGCGGGTGCCGAGCGCCTCGACCAGGTTGTTGTGCGGGGCGTTGACCAGGTTGCCGCCGAGGCGGCCGCCGGGGAACTGCTGGCGGTAGAAGCTGGTGCCGGCGTCCTTGGGGGCGCCGGGGCTCAGGTAGAGCACGGCGGCGTAGCGGCAGAGCGCGCGGGAGTCGGTGTGCGGGCGGGACTCCGACTCCCCGGCGCCGACGACCTGGACGCAGTTGTGGTTGAGCGTGCCGCCGCCGGGGGTGCTCTGCACCCAGAGCCGGGAGGCGCCGGTGGCCTTGCGGACCTGGGCCTCGACCCGGGCCAGCTCGTCCGGTTCGAGGCCGGGCATGGTGCGCAGGCCGGGCCAGGTCTCGGGGCGGTACGGGTAGCCCTCGGTCCACTCGCCGCGGGCCAGGACGCGCTCGCGGACGGCGTCCGGGTCGGGGAGGACGTTGTCCAGGACCCAGTAGTCCCGGCCGCGGGTGGGCTTGCGGTAGGGCAGGACCGGCAGGGCGGTCGGCCTGATGGGCTGTGAGGGCATGGGCCGACCATAGGGGCGCCGGGCGTCAACTATCTGCCGTGAACAGGTCAACCTTTCGTCAAGTGCGCCGCAGGTGGGGAGGGGGGTGGTGCCTGGCCCTGGGTGGTGTCGGCGTGCTGCTGGCGAGGCGTGGGCGCTCGGTCGGCGCACGGTCGGAGTGCGGTCGGCGTGCTGCCCGGAGGGTTAACGGCGGAGGAGGCGGAAGGCGGCCGTGAGGGCGAGGGCGGTGAGCGCCAACAGGATCCCGGTCTCGACGAGTTGGACCGGGACGAGGTGGGCGGAGGGGTGGTAGCTCAGCCAGGTGCCGGTGGCCCCGTCGCACCGATGCGTACCGATGCACGCGACGGAGTCGACCCGGCTGCCGTCGGGCAGGATGGTCTTCGCGTCGATCAGCCACGCGTTGGTGGGCTGCGCGGCCTGGAGCGGCGCCACCTCGTCGACCGTCGGGTAGAAGGACGGGCGGGCCCAGCGCACCAGGCCGTGGACGACCGCCACCAGTGCACCGGTGAGGAACATCGCGGGCAGGGTCCGGCGCACCAGCTGGCCCACCAGGACGCCCAGGGCCAGCGCGAACAGGGACCAGGCGACCGGCGCCAGCCCGAGGGCCGGGTAGGTGAAGAACAGGAACGGCGGGTCGAACGCGACCGGACCGTGCACGATGTCCGTCCACCACACCCAGGTCATCAGCGAGGCGAGCACGCCGGTGGTGGCCAGCACGGCGAGGCCCGGCACCGTGAGGCGGGCGGCCAGCCAGCGCGCGGGGCTGACGGACTGGGCCCGGATCAGGCTGATCGTGCCGCGTTCGTGCTCCTGGGCCAGCAGTGGCGCGCCGACGAACACGCCGATCAGCAGCGGGACGGCGGTGACCAGCGGCTGGAGCACGGAGACGAACCAGAAGTTCGGTCGGTTGATCGGCGAGAGGAGGACCCAGCACTTGTTGCTGTCCCAGCTCCCGGGGCTGTAGCAGCCCGTCCGTCGCAGCACGCCCGTGATGTGCTGGGCGACGACGTGGATCCAGAGGAGGTCGGCCGCCAGCAGGACCAGCAGTGCCGCCAGCACCCAGAGCGACAACCGGTTCTGGCGCCACGTCAGCCAGAGCAGGCCGCGCATCCGAGGGGTTCCGGAACGGTCCGGGGCGGCGGACCCGGGGGCCGGGGCGGGCTTCGCGGGGTCGGTCAGGGCGTCCGTGCTCATGCTGCCTTCTCGTCGTTCGCCGGGGGCGTGCCAGGGGTGCCCGTGGTCGTGCCAGGGGTGCCCGGGGTCGAACCGGTCGGGGTCGGCTCGGTCGGCTCGGTCGGAACTGACCTGGTCGGGGCCGGTTCGGCCGGGGCACGGAGGTAGCCGAGCAACAGCTCGTCCAGGCTGGGCCGTTCGCTCTCCCAAGGGCCGCCCAGCGGCTCGCCGGTGCGTACCAGCGCGGTCGCCCGGCGGCCGGCGGCCCGCTGCTCGACCACCAGGCCGGGCGGGAGGTCGGCGCCCCCGGCGGGGCCGGTGAGCAGCTGGTGCCCCGCGAGGATGTCGTCCAGGTCGCCGGACAGCCGGATCCGTCCGCGCTGGACCAGTAGCAGGTGGTCGATGACGCCGTCGAGTTCCGGGAGGATGTGGGAGGACACCACGATGGTCGTGCCGCGCTCGGCGGCGGCCGACATCAGGGTGCCCATCAGCTGGTGCCGGGCGAGCGGGTCGAGGTCGGCCATCGGCTCGTCCAGCAGCAGCAGGTCGGGGCGCTTGCCGAGGGCGAGCGCCAGGGAGACCCGGGTGCGCTGGCCGCCGGACAGCGAGCCGATCCGGGCCCTGAGGCGCAACTCGCCCTGGTCGACGATCTGTTCGACGGTCCCCTGGTCCCAGACCGGATTGAGCTCGCGGCCCATCCGGAGGGTCTCGGCCACGGTGAGGCCCGGGTAGAGCGGCTTGTCCTGTGCTACGTAGGCGACTCGGGCGCGCTCCTCGCGGGTGTCGGCCGGCACGCCGAACACTCGCAACTCGCCCTCGGTGGGGACGAGTTGGCGGGCAGCGAGGGAGAGCAGGGTGCTCTTGCCGGCGCCGTTGGGGCCGACCACCCCGCAGATCCGTCCGGTCGGGACGGTGAAGTCGCAGGCTTGCAGGGCCCATTCGCCCCGGTACCGCCTGCCCAGCCCGACGGCCTCCAGTGCCGGAGTCACGGTTGTCGGGTCGTTCACCCGGTCCCCCCACTGTTCTCGGTTCGGTGCTGCCGGGTGGCCCGGCGTGCGGCTGCTCTGTACGGATGTGGTGTACGGCTGTGGTGCGTGTCTGTGGTGCGTGTCTGCGGTGCGTGCCTGTTCGGTCCGGCCGGTCCCCGTTCCGGCGTGCGTCAGTTCGGTGGCGTCGGCGGAACCCCGGCGTCGAAGCGCTGCTCCAGCACGGAGGCCATCAGTGCGGCGATGTCCTCGCGTTCCAGCCCGGCTTCGCGGGCCCGGTCCACCCAGCCGACCAGGTCCGCGCGCAGCGGTCCGTCGGCCGCCGCCTCCGGCCGGGCGAGCGAACGCCGGACGAAGGTGCCGAGCCCCGGGCGGGGCTCGACCAGTCCCTCGCGTTCGAGTTCGCGGTAGGCCTTGAGCACGGTGTTGGGGTTGATGGCGGTCAGTTCGACCACCTCGCGGGCGGTCGGCAGCTTGTCCCCGGGCTCCAGCATCCCCAGCCGCAGGGCCTGTTTGGTCTGCTGCACGATCTGCTGGTACGTGGAGACCCCGCTGCGCCGATCGATGCGGTACTCGATCACACCCGTTGCGGCCTTTCACTAGTTCAATAGTGGAATGGTGGCCCACGGCGGCCCGCGGGTCAAGCCGGGACGGGCGCGCGTTCGCGTGGGGAAGCCTAGCCCCGGACCGTCTCGGCTCAGCCCCGCGCGTCCATCAGGCCGGTGACGTAGGCATCGAGCCGCTCCTCCACGGCTCGCGTCGTCAACTCCGCCCGCCCCGCATCCCGCCAGGCCCGCGCCACCAGCGGCACCTCCTCCGACAGGGCAAGTGGGTCCCGCACCTGCCAGTACAGTCGCTCGCCCGCGGTCGCGGCCAGCGCCCCGCCGGCCTCCTCGTACGCCTCGGCGAACCGCTGCCCCCAGGCCGGGCCGTGCAGCAGCGCGAGATTGGTGGAGCAGTGCGCCACATCGAGGTCCGCCGGGCCCCAGGAGGTGGCTGCCCAGTCGACGACGCCGGTGATCCGCGCACCCGCCGACCTCGCGGTCGGCACGTCGAACAGCACATTGCCGGGCTGGAAGTCCCGGTGCAGGAACCGCCCTTCGTAGCGCGGCGCGGGCCTGCGGATCACGTCGATCGCCGCGGCCCAAGCCGCCGCGTCGGCGTCCTTCGGCACCACGACGGTGTCGGCGGTCGTCAACGCCTCGTACTCCCGGGGCCGTTCGACGGGCCGCACGGCATGGATCGCCACGAGCTGCCGGGCCAGCAGCGGGACGCGCGTCTCCAGTCCCTCGTCATCGAGGACCGCGCGGCCCGCCAGATGTGTCATGAGGAGCGACGGGTACTCGCAGTGCGCGGCGGTCGGATCGACCGCGACCAGTCCGGGAGCCGTCACATCGGTCCCCGCCAGCAGCGTCAGGGCGCCGGCCTCCCGGTTCAGCCAGTCCTCGGCGCGCTCCACGGAGAACGGGTCGACGAACGAGCGCAGCACCAGGTCACGGGTGCCGCTGTCCCGGGTGGCGATGGCCAGCCTCCGCACGTCGGCGGTGATGCCGCCGCGCAGTGCCTCGGTGCCGACGATCCGTTCGCCGGTGGACAGGTGTCGGCGGACCCAGGCCAGCGCCAACGGTCCTACGGGCACTGCTCCATGACGATCAATCACCGTGTTACCTCATCATCCGGACGGCAGCACGCGCAAAGGCTTTCAGCGGCGTGATCAGTGCCTTGCCAGGCAATCCGGGGACGCCGCTCCTCGCGGTGGTCAGGGGTGTTCGGCGTAGGACTGCGCGAGGCCGGTGGGCACCGAGATCACTCGGGGCCCACCGGTACTTCGTACCCGGGTGGCGGCGTGCGGAGCCACCCGGGGGCCTCCTTGCGGTCAGCCCGCTCCTACCGTGAGCCGGAGTTGGAGCCGACACCCTCCGGGACGGTCGTCGGTGTCGATGCCGATCGTCACCGGGCCACGGTCGGTTTCGGCCCATCTGCGCCCGGTGTTGTGGCACTGGGCCGGGTCGCCGTCCGGGTCGTACTGGATGTCGAGGGCGACGTACGTCTGCTTGATCTGCGGCACGGCGAAGGTGAGGTTGCAGCCGCCCGGACGACTGTCGGTGTCGATCCGGACGGCGGGACCGAAGGTTCGGGCATCTTTGCTGATCGGCATCCTGAACGTGCCCTGGTTGCCGCACTGTGCCGGGTCCCCGCCGGGGGTGGAGCGGAGCTCGTAGGTGAGAGACACGCCCTCCAGGTCGCCGTCGGGGTCGTAGACGCCGAACGCCAGCTGGCAGCCGCCCGGACGACTGTCGGTATCGAAACGGATGGCGTCGGTCCAGGTTCTCTCCTCGGCCCATTGATCACCGGTCCTTCCGCCGCACTGGCCGGGAACACCATCGGGGTTGAACCGGATTCCGAGCTCCGGAGGATGGAACAGCCGGATCTGCGCGTGCGCCGGCACAGGCGCAACCGTCGCCGCGACCACCCCGAGTACTGCCAGCCCGCGCGCGATTCTCCTCATGGCACCGATTCCCTCTCGTTCGGAGACTTCCTCACTGGAAATCCCAGAGTGGCACGGGCGTGAACACGCCAATCGGAAGTTCCGGCCGACATGCCCTTGCGCCATCCGAAAGAGCCAACCGCTCTGTGAGACACGCACGACGCGGGCACCACAGCGGCGATCAGCACCTACCGAGGACCGCGCTGGAACGGTCTGAGGCACCTACCGACGCTGGACCCAACCGCGGCCGTACAGGTCGCCGGGGCTGATCCACAGCTGGACCCGGGCGGAACCGGAGTTGAGGTCGGCCCGGATCAGCTCGTTGCCCGACGCGGCGACCTGCGTCTGCCGCATGCGCTGCTGCCAGTCGTGACCGGTGGCCTGCCGCGGGCCGGTGGTGAAGGCCGGGTAGTCCCGCCGCATCGCGCCACCGGCCCCGTCGAGGTCGAGTCGGACGTGCTTCACCGTGCGGAACGGCACGTCGGCGCTCGCCGTGCCGGCGCCGCCGGCGGCGTGCGACGGGGCGCGACGACGGGCATGGTGAACACCGGCCCGGGCAGGGGGAGCGCGCCCCCGTGGGGTCGGGGCGCTGCCCGGCCCCTCACTGCCCTGCGGACGCCGACGCCCCGGCATCAGTCATCCGACTGTCGTTCGCCGGTGCGGGCGCACGGCCGGTGACCTGGGCCGCCACCGGCCCTGCTCACGCCGACGCCCGCACCCGCCCCGCTGGTCCTGCCCTGCCCGTCTCGCCACCGATGCGGCCGCTCAGGGGTGTTCGAGGAGCAGCAGGCCGTCCTGGTCGATCAGTCGGTGGTAGCCCCGGCTCCGGTAGGCGGCCAGCATGCGGGCGGTGGCGGCGGTGGCGCACGGGGACTGCACGCTCGGATCGCGCAGGTCGACGGCCACCCAGTCGGGGCCGGGGCCGACCGGTTCCTGGCACACCAGGGTGACCTCCGCCCGGCCGGTGAGCTGGGCGGCCAGCCGGTTGGAGGCGGCGACGGTGGTGCCGTCGGGTATCAGGCGGAGCATCGCCCGGGTCTCGGTGAGCCGGGGCGAGGTGCGCCAGGCCTCGGGCATCACCACCTCGTGCAGCGGGTAGAGCGGCAGCGTCACGACCGTCACCAGGGCGGTCACGGCGAGGGCGCGCCGGACCCGGCGGGGGGTGGCGGGTGTCGGGCCCGTGGCGGTCTCTCCGGAGATGGAGGTGGAGGTGACGGTGGCCTGGTCGCGGGCGTGGCGGACGGCGTCGACCAGGGCGGCGAACACGATCGGCATCAGCACCGCGCTGTAGTGGTAACTGACGCCCCAGTAGTGCGGGTTGGTCGAGAGCAGCCTCCAGCCCAGGGTGGGTGCGCAGAGCAGGACGAGCGGTGAGCGCAGGCCGAGGAAGCCGGTGGTGGCGGCCAGCAGGAACAGCAGCAGCCATTTGATCGGCGGCCAGCCGAGGCGGAGCGGGAGCGTCCAGAGCGGGGCCTGCCCGCCGTCGGTGTGCAGTTGCTGCCAGTAGTCGAAGCCCCCGTTGGGGTTGAACGCGGGGAGGACGACGACCAGGGTGAGCGCGACTGCGGCGACACCGGTGACGGCGAGGGCGAGTCCGGGCAGCGGAGTGCGTCGGTCCTGCCGGGCCTGGTGGGCGATCAGCAGGCCGACAGCGGCGACCGTCAGCCCCAGGTCCTCCTTCACCAGCAGCAGCGGCAGCGACCACAGTGCGGCGGCGAGCGGCCGGCGCCGGCCGAGCGCGGTGGCGGCGAACGCGAGCAGCGGGACGGCGAACGCGATCTCGTGGAAGTCGTCCGCCGCGGCCCGGACGATCCCCCAGGAGGCCCCGGTGGCGCAGCCGACCAGCAGTGCCACCCGCGGCCCGGCCACCTGGTGTGCCCAGCGGGTGAGCGGGACGACGGCCAGCGCCATCAGCAGGGCCTGGGCGACGACCAGGGTGAGCGGGCTCGGGAACGCGCGGTAGGCGGGGGCGAGGACGGCGAGCAGCGGATGGAAGTGATCACCCAGGAGGTTGTAACCGGGCGCCTTGAGCGGCACGATCGGCGCCCGGCCGTCGGCGTACGCCCGGAGGGCCTGCTCGAAGATCCCCAGGTCGTAGGCCTTGGTGAGGCCTCGCCGGTGGCGGTTGACGCCGACGCAGGTGTAGAGCGCGGCGAAGCAGAAGGCCAGGCCCCAGGCCAGGACGGCGGGGCGGCGGGGGAGTGGGACGGCGCGTAGGAGGCGGGTCGGGTGCTGGCGTTGACGCGGGCGTTGGTGGTCGCGCGGGCGTTGGCGTTGACGCAGGCGCGGGCGGGGCGCCGGGCCGTGTGGGGTGAGCGGGTGGTGCGGGCTTTGCGGGCCCGGTGGGCTCGGTGAGTCGAGCGGGGTGAAGGCCACGGGCATCGAGAAAGTACCCTTTCACTATTCGATTAGTGGAAGGGTGGTGGAAGGACGCACAGGCGTCAACTCCCGGTCCGGCGGCGCCGACCGGGCCTTCGTGCTGCCCGGAGGCGTCCGGCGCTGCCCGCGGTCGCCGCCGCCACGGGCGGGCGGGGAGGCCGAGTGTCAGGCGGTCGGCGGCTGGACGAGCCGGGCCAGGCGCAGGGCATCGGGGCTGCCGGGCTCCGCCGTGCCGACCAGGAGGTGCAGCCCGGGTGCGGCCTGGACGTCGAAGGTCTGGTAGGTGAGCGTCAGTTGCCCCACCCGCGGATGGCGGAAGGTCTTGTGTCGGCTCCCCAGCCGGCCGACGTCCTGGCGGTCCCACAGCGCCGCGAACTCCTCGCTGTCCGCGCGCAGTCCGTCGACCAGGGCGGCGGTGCGTGGGTCGCGCCGGTGCTGGCCGTGGGCCAGTCGCAGCGCGGCGACGGTGTCGCGGGCCACGTCCGGCCAGTCGGCGAACAACTCCCGGGCGGCCGGGTCGAGGAACAGCGCGCGGACCATCCCGCGCCGGTCCGTGAGTGGCGAGAGCAGGGCGTCGGCGAGTGCGTTCGAGGCGAGGACGTCCAGCCGCCGGCCGACCACGTACGCGACCGCCGACGGGAACGCGTCCAGCAGGCGGAGCAGTTCCGGCGCGACCGGCTCCTCGTCCTCCGCGCCGTCCGCGCCGTCCGCGCCGTCCGCGTCCGTGGCGGGGGCGCGGGCGGGGTTTCCGGGCACCAGTCCGGCGAGGCGGTAGGCGTGCCAGCAGGCGTCGGGCCCGAGGTTCAGGGCCCGCGCGAGGGCGTCGACGACCTGGCCGGAAGGGTGGCGCTCGCGACCCTGCTCCAGCCGGGTGTAGTAGTCGGCGCTCACTCCCGCCAGGACGGCGACCTCCTCGCGCCGCAGCCCGCTCACCCGGCGGCTGCGGGAGGTCGGCAGTCCCACGTCGGCCGGGCTGAGTCGGGAGCGGCGCGCCAGCAGGAACTCGCCCAGTTCGTAGCGGCTCATGGCGGGATCGTACGTCGTCCGTTCCTGGGTGCGGCGCACCCAGGAAGACCCGTCCTGCCGCATCCGCGCGACCGGGAACACCCTGGTGGGGACGGACCGGCGGACCCCCGGTCCGAACCGTCCGGAGGGATCACCGTGCCCCGCTCGTCCACTGTCCCCGTGTCGAAGGTGGTCCTGATCACCGGTGCCAGCAGTGGCATCGGCGAGGCCACCGCCCGACTGCTCGCCGCCGACGGCCACCGGGTCGTGCTCGGGGCACGGCGTACCGGACAACTCGCCGCCCTCGCCGAGTCCATCGGGGACGGGGGCGGCGACGCCTTCCCGCACGTGCTGGACGTGACCGACCCGGCCGGGGTGCATTCCTTCGTGCGGGCCGCCCACGACCGCTACGGGCGGGTCGACGTCCTGGTCAACAACGCCGGTGTGATGCCGCTGTCGCGGCTGGACGCCCTGCGGACCGACGAGTGGAACCGCATGATCGACGTCAACCTGCGCGGGGTGCTGCACGGCATCGCGGCCGTCCTGCCGATCATGCGGGCCCAGGGCGCCGGACACATCGTCAACATCGCCTCGGTGTCGGGGCTGCGGGTCGATCCGACCGCTGCCGTGTACAGCGCCACCAAGCACGCCGTCCGGGCCCTGTCGGAGGGCCTGCGCCAGGAGAGCCTGGAGCTGCGGGTGACCGTGATCAGCCCGGGCCTGACCCGCAGCGAGCTGACCGGGTCGATCGGCGACGGCGCGGTCAGGGCGGCGGTGGAGGGGCAGATGGGGATAGCGATCCCCGCCACCGCGATCGGCGAAGCGATCCGCTACGCGATCGACCAGCCGGCCGGGGTGGACGTCAACGAGATCGTCGTCCGGCCCACGGCGCAGGGCTGAGGAGCCTGGGGCGCGGGGGCCGGGAGGGGTCCCTGGGAGAGGTGCAACGACCTTACGGGCCCTGTCGGTTGGGGAGTTCGGGTGGGCCGGGCGACTGTTACATGACAGTGACGTTCCGCACACAACCGGTGGCTCCGGGTGGGACGTCCTCCTTGGTGACAGCACCCGATCGCACCGACCGTGCTTCGGGTCGAACGACCACCTCCCCTGAGAGGGGTACACCCGTGATCGTCTCCAAGCGGAACTCCCTGCGCCTGGCCGCCGTCGTCACCCTGGGCGCGCTGCTCGTCGGAACGGCCGGCACCGCCATGGCGGCCGGTCCGGCCGCGCCGGCCCTGCCCGCGACCGCGACCGCTCCCGCGGTCGTCGCCCCCGCCTCCGACTCCTCCTCCGCGCCTGCGTCCGCCGCGGTGTCCGCGTCGGCGTCCATCACCGCGAAGCCGTCGGCCGCCTCGGTGACCGCCTGGCAGCTGTTCCGGGTCACCGGCACCACCACCGGCCTCAAGGCAGGCAGCACGGTGACCCTCCAGCAGAAGCAGCACGGCGCGTGGGTCACCTTGCCCGCCTCCGTGCAGACCAACCGCAACGGGGCCTACTCGCTCGGCGTCAAGCTCGGCATCAAGGGCCTGAACGAGCTGCGCATCATCGGTGGGAACACCGCCTCGCCCGTGTTCACCGTGACCGTGCGCTGACCCGCGCTGCTCAATATACGCTTCCGAAGGGCGTGTTGACCGTTCCGGCTCCTCGGCTCCGGGCGGTCGGCCCTGCGGTGGCGGGTGTGGGTGGGTGACGCGGGGGGCGGAGGCAGCCCGCCCGTACGGCGCGTGCCCGACGGCCCGTTGCGTGCGACTTCTCCGCGCGCAGCGGGCCGTCGTCACGCAGGGATCCGATGATCCATCAACTGGGCCTGTGGGTGTGGACGGTTGCGGTCGACCTCGCCTCCGCGGGGAGCACGCGCTGCGGTCTCCTCCCGGATGAGCAGGGCTTTCGGATCGAGCCGAGTCGGTCCCGCCCCTGCTCCCGGCCCGTGCTCCCGGCCCGTGCTCCCGGCCCTGGCCCTGGCTTTGGGTCAGTGGCCGGACCGGTAGCGGCCAGGGGTCGTGCCGACGAGGTCGGTGAACGCGGCGATGAAGCCGCTGGGGTTGGCCCAGCCGCAGGCGTGGGCCGTGTGGGTGATGTCGTGGCCCTCGGCCAGGAGTACGAGCGCGTGGTGCACGCGCAACTGCGTCCGCCACTCGTAGAAGGTCATGCCGAGTTCGTCGCGCAGCAGCCGGCTCAGGGTGCGGGAGCCGGCGCCGACCTGCCGGCCGAGCCCGGCCAGTGTGGTGGTGTCGGCGGGCGTCTCAGACAGGATCCGCTCCACCGCCCGCAGCCGGTCGTCGCGCGGGTGCGGCAGGTGCAGCGGTTCTTCGTCCGCCTCGCGCAGTTCCTCGACCAGGACCCGCAGCAGCCGCTGACGCGCGGCGCGGCCGTAACCGGGCACCGCTCCGCCCTCGATGCCGCCCTCGGCGCCGCCTTCGCCCCGGCTCCTGCCTCCGTCGCCGCGCGGGCCGGTCAGGGCGAGCAGGACCTCCCGCGCCAGGCCGGAGACGCAGAACACCGCCGGACGCCCCGGCGTCAGCCGGGCCAGGGACGGCGGCAGGAAGACGATCCGCATGTCCGTGTCCCCGTGGGCGCGGTGGCGGTGGGCGAACCCGGCGGGCGTCCAGGCGACCCGGTTGGCCGGGACGATCGACGTCCCGCTCGCGGTGTGCAGCACCAGCACGCCGCTGGCCGCGTACACCAGGTGCCCGCGCGCGTGCACCCGTTCCTCGCTGCTGCCGCCGGAGGACCACAGGTGGCGCCCGCCGGAGGGCCAGGTCAGGGACGTGGCGCCGGCTTCCGGACGGGCTTGGCGGGGAACGGGCATCGGTTGGCACTCTACCGGTGGCACGCCAGGACGTGCCCCGACGAGACTTCCGGTCGTGAGCGGTGGCCCCCGGTGCCACGGCCGAGCAGTGCGAAGGAGAAGTCCCATGGCGACGTTCGTTCTGGTGCCCGGTGGTTGGCACGGCTCCTGGGCGTTCGAGGCAGTGGTCCCGCTGCTGGAGCGGGCCGGTCACACCGTCCACGCCCTGACCCTGACCGGCCTGCATCCCCACGACGATCCCGCCGTGATCGCCGCCGCCAACCTCGACACCCATGCCGCCGACGTGCTCCGCCTGCTGGAGCGCGTCCACCTGGAGGACGTGACGCTGGTCGGGCACAGCTACGGCGGAATGGTGATCACCGCGGCCGCCGACCGCGCCGGCGGCCGGGTCTCCCGCCTGGTGTACCTGGACGCCTGCGTGCCGCGTGACGGCGAGTCCTGCTGGTCCCTCATGAACGAGGGCTACCGGCAGTCGTTCGTCGCCGGTGCCGCCGCCACCGGCTACGCCGTCCGGCCCCCGTGGCGGCCGGACGGCGACCCGCGGCGCCGCCCACACCCGCTCGCCGCCTTCCTGCAGGCGGTCCACCTGACGGGCACCCACGCCGCCGTCCCCCGGCGCGAGTTCGTCTACTGCTCGGGGTGGGAGGACCGTACGCCCTTCGCGGCGCAGCGCAGCCGGCTGCTCGCCGACCCGGCCTGGACCGTCCACGACCTGCCGACCGGCCACAACGCGATGCGCGAGGCCCCGGCGGAGGTCGCCGCGCTCCTGCTCGACGGCGCGGACGCACCCGCCGGGCCGCACGTATCCGCCGGGCCGGTCGGGCGCGCCGTCTCGACCCCGCTCCGGATGGCGCGGGCGGTCGTGTGACGCGCCCTGCGAGTTAGCCCCGCGCGGGTTCCAGCACGAAGACGGGGATCTCGCGGTCGGTCTTCTCCTGGTACTCGGCGTACGGCGGGTACGCGGCGACCGCGCGCTCCCACCACTCGGCCTTCTCGTCCCCGGTGACCTCGCGGGCCGTCATGTCCTGCCGTACCGGGCCGTCCTGGAGCTCCACGTGCGGGTCCGAGGTCACGTTGAAGTACCAGACCGGGTGGTGCGGGGAGCCGCCCTTCGAGGCCACGGCCGCGTACCGGCCTTCGTGCTCCACGCGCATCAACGGGGTCTTGCGGATCTTGCCGCTCTTCGCGCCGCGCGTCGTGAGGATGATGACGGGCAGGCCCGTCTCCCGCAGCGTCGTCCCCTGGGTGCCGCCCGAACTCTCGTACAACTCGACCTGATCGCGCACCCACTGTGCTGTGCTCGGCTCGTACTCGCCCTCAAGAGGCATCGCATTCACCCCATCGTCACGTCGCGAATTGTGGCCGGGGAAGCATATCGGGTGCCGCCCGGCCGGTGGCCGCACTCGTTCGGGTGTCATGCCTCGGGTCGCTGCAGCCAGTCCGCTTCGACGGTCCAGAACAGCTGGCGTGCGCCGAGGTAGTCGTGTGCGAAGTCCGTGAACCGTTCGCGGGTGTACGGCTTGCCGGTCTTCGGGTCCTTGGCGTTGATGTCGGGTTCCTGGACGGCCATCGCGACGAGGGGGAGGGAATTCCGGTATTCGTGGAGGAACTTGTAGGAGTTCTCCATTTGGTACGGCCGGTCCGGCAGGGTGTCCGGCCCTCCGATGCCGATCTTCTTCTCCCTGGCGACGTCGAACATCTCCTTCATGCGCTTGTGGTCGTCGTCGTCCGGAAGGAAGTTGACGTACTGGATGAACTGCGTCCTGGTGAAGACCTTCCTGCCGTAGCGCATGTTGTCGATCTCGGCATCGATGTAGGACGCCGAGGTGTACCCGGTCCGGTCCTTCTCGGTGTCCACCTCGACCGCGGTCTCCGGCAGGTTCACCCCGGCGAGCCTGCCGTCGAACCTCTCCGCCATCGCCTTGAGCATGGCCTGGAAGTCCGCCCGCACCTGCGTGTTCCACTGGGCGGCCATGGCCCCGTGGGTGGTCGGGTTGTCGGGGTTCTCGTCGACCGTCGGCGTGACCCCGCCCTCGTCCTTCACGTACTGGGGAAGGTTGGCGTCCCCCACGGCCACGTCGAAGAAGCGGTCCTGAACCTGGACGAACAACTTCTTGTGGCGTTCCTGGAGGTACTCCAGCGCGCTCTCCAGTCGTGACCACTTGTACTCCCCCTTCTTCCCCTCCAACGCCTTCCAGGGGGCCACCACCTGGACACCGCCGATGTCGGCACGGTCGATCATGGCCTTGACCCTCGGGTCCGCGCCGGACGTGGCGTCCTCGAAGGCACCGAGCGACATGTACAGGTTGTCCGTCGCCTTGTCCGTCGCCTTGCCGTAGGACGTCGGGGCGTAGGACGCCGGGGCGGCGGCCCTGCCGGGGGTGTGAGCTGCGGCGCCCTGGCCGGGGGCGGCCGCCCCGACGGTGGTCGCCAGGGTCACGGCCGTGAGGGCGACGGCTCCGAATGCACTGCGTGGCGTCATCATGGGCGAGACGCTAGGTGGACGTTCTAAGGGAAGGATAAGAGCGTCCGTCACCTCCGTTGCCAGTGCTCATCGCTGTCGGATCCGACGGGGTGTCACGGCCCGGGCCGTTCCCTCCCGCCTCACCGCCGTTCCTCCGGAGCGCCCGCGTCCGCCCGGCCCTCCGGCTCCTCGCGGACGGCGTACGAGCCGAGGGTGCCCTCCAGCCGGTCGAAGGCCCGGACGGCCGAGGGGCGGACGGCGGCGGCGATGGTGGCGTGGTCCTCGCCGGCCAGCGTGCGGCGGAAGACCTCGGCGAGCACGGCCCGGTCGACCGCGGCGAGCAGGGCGGCGGCGACCCGGCTCTCGAAGTCGACGGGTATCGCGTGCACGGCCTCGGCGAGTGCCTCGGCGAGTGCGGTCTCGCTCAGTTCGTGCAGTTCGCGCAGCCGTGCGCCGAGGGCGGGGCTCTCGGCGACGGTCCGGGCGAAGTCCGGGCCGGAGAAGCCGAGTCGGGGGTCGTGGCGGTCGAGCCCGGCCAGGCAGTCGCGGCGCAGCGCGCCGAGGGCGGACTCGCCGGGGGCGCGCTCGGCGACCGTCCGGGCCAGCCGGCCGGCGAGTTCCTCGTGCAGGTCGAAGAAGAGGTCCTCCTTGCGCGGGAAGTGGTTGGTGACGGTCATCTTGGCGACCCCGGCCGCGGTCGCGACCTCGGCGATGGTCGTGCGGTCGAAGCCGCGCTCGATGAAGAGCCTGGTCGCGGCGTGCGAGATCGCCTCGCGGGTGCGGCGCTTGTTGAGCTCGCGGAGGTTCGGTGCGGTCCCGGTGTCGGTCATGGCGGTGAGCCTAGCGCAGTTCGCTGGGTCGGTCACAGTAATTAGGCTTGACCCAATCGATGGGTCCGTCCTAAGTTCTTCCTCGGCGGCCGGAGCGGCTGCTGGAGGAACGAGCCTGGGGAGGGCACATGGCCATCTCGGTCACGAGGAAGGGCAGGCCGGGGGCGGCCCGGTCGGCGGGGCCGGAGCCGTTGCCGCCGGGCCTGAGGAAGACGGGGGCGGTGCTCGCGCTGGGCCCGGTCCTGGCGCTGCTGGACACCACGATCGTGAACGTCGGCATCGATGCGGTCACCCGTGAGCTGCACAGCTCGGTGGCGGCGGTGCAGTGGGTGGCGACGGGTTATCTACTGGCGATAGCGCTGACCATGCCGCTCTCGGGCTGGGCCGCCGGTCGGTTCGGGGCCCGCCGGGCCTGGCTGGCCTCGGTGGTGCTGTTCGTGCTCGGGTCCGCACTGTGCGGCCTGGCCTGGTCGACGGGGAGCCTGATCGCCTTCCGGGTGCTGCAGGGCGTCGGCGGCGGGATGATCCAGCCGCTGGGGCAGACGATCATGGTGCAGGCGGCCGGGCCGTCCCGGATCGGCCGGGTGATGGGCACGCTGCTGCTTCCGATCAGCCTGGCTCCCGTCCTGGGGCCGATCCTCGGCGGGCTGGTGCTGGAGCACCTGGACTGGCGCTGGATGTTCCTGCTGAACGTCCCGGTCGGGCTGGTGACGGTGCTGCTGGCGGCCCGGTGGCTCCCGGCCGCGGAGCGGTCCGAACTCCCGGTTCCCAGGCTGGACGTGACGGGCCTGGCGCTGCTGTCGCCCGGTCTGACCGCCCTGGTCTACGGGCTCGCCACGATCGGCGAGGGCGGCGAGGGCGGTGCGCTCGGCCGGGTGGCGGTCGCGGCGGGAGCGGCGCTGCTGGTGGCCTACGGGTGGCACGCGATGCGGGCCGGGCGCCGTGCCGGCCGGGCCCCGCTGATCGACCTGCGGCTGTTCGCCCGGCGGGGCTTCGCGGTGGCGACGGCGAACAGCTTCCTGCAAGGGGCCGTGCTGTACAGCTCGATGTTCCTGGTGCCGCTCTACTACCAGCAGGTGGAGCACACCGGTGCCGTCGCGGCCGGGCTGCTGCTCGCGCCGCAGGCGCTCGGCACGGCGGTCACCTCGCTGCTGTCCGGCCGAATAGCCGACCGGGTCGCGCCGCGCCCGCTGATCCTGCTCGGCATCGGCTGCTCGCTGCTCGGCACCCTCGCCTTCACCCAGCTGGGGCGTGGCTCCGGCCCGGCGGACTGGCTGATCGTCGGCTCGCTGGTGCTGCGCGGGGTGGGCATGGGAATCATCGTGATCCCCGGCATGGCGGCGGTGTACGGGAGCGTCGACAAGGCTCAGGTGCCCGCTGCCGCCGGTGCGGTGAACGTGCTCAACCGGCTCGGCGGGGCACTCGGCACGGCGGTGCTGACGCTGGTCCTCCAGCACGCACAAGCGGAGCGGCCGGGCCTTCCCGACGCGGCCTTCGGCACGACCTTCTGGTGGGTGCTGGCCCTGTCGGCACTCTCGATCGCGCCGGCCCTGCTCTACCCGGGTGCCGCCCGCAGGGCGGCCTGACCGAAGATCATTCCGCAGTTCCCTCCTCGCACCACGACCTCGGAGGTATCCGTGTTCACCAAGCACCCCGGCGGCCTGCGGCTGCTCACCGTGCACGCCCACCCCGACGACGAGTCCAGCAAGGGGGCGGCCACCCTCGCCCGGTACGCCGCGGCGGGCGTGGACGTCCTGGTCGCCACCTTCACCGGAGGCGAGCGCGGGTCGGTGCTCAACCCGGAGCTGGACCGCCCGGAGGTCCGCGCCGACCTCACCCGGATCCGGCGCGAGGAGATGGCGGCCGCGCGCGACATCCTCGGCGTGCGGCAGCAGTTCCTCGGCTTCGTCGACTCCGGGGTGCCGGGCCCGGACGAACCGCTGCCGGAGGGCTGCTTCGCCGCCCAGTCGGTGGAGGCCGCGGCGGCGCCGCTGGTCGAGCTGATCCGGGAGTTCCGTCCGCACGTCCTGATCACCTACGACGAGACCGGCGGGTACCCGCACCCGGACCACGTGATGACCCACAAGGTCGCCGTGGAGGCCTTCGAGGCCGCCGCTGATCCGAAGCGCCACCCCGAGGCCGGCGAACCCTGGCAGACGGCGAAGCTCTACTACCACCTGGCGCTCTCCCGGCCCTGGTTCCAGACGATGCACGACGCCATGACGGAGCGGGGGATCCCCTCGTCGATGGGTGAACTGCTCGCCGGGTGGCCCGACACCCCGCCCACCCTCGCGACCACCACCCGGATCGCGTGCGCCGAGCAGTTCGCCGTCCGGGACGCGGCGATGCTGGCGCACGCCACCCAGGTCCAGCCCGGGGTGGCCTTCATGGCCCACTCGCGGGACGTCGAACGCGAGGTCTGGCCGACCGAGGACTACCACCTGGCGCGCAGCTTCGTGGCCGGTCCCGACGGCGCCGGCGGGGCGGGCACCGAGGGCGGGGCGGGTGCGGTGGAGACCGACCTGTTCGCCGGGCTGCGGGTCGGCCGGAACGCCGGGGAGGAGGAGCAGATGAGCGATCGGCCGTGAGTGGGGAGGGCCTTGAGTCCGGCAGGCCTTGAGCCGGGCGTTCGAAGAGGGCGGGTTGATCTCATGACGAACTCTCAGCCTACCCCTACCCCTACCCCCACCCCAGCCCCACTCCCGAGCAGCAGCCGCCGGCCGTCATGGCGGCGGCGGAGGCCCGGGCGGTCGGCACGGAGACCGGCAAGCTGTACGCCCACGCCGCCACCACCTGTGCGATCCTGACGCCCCGCCCGACGCCCTGACGGGCCGGGGCCGGGGCCGGGGGCAGGGGGACTGCTCAGAGCGCCGCCAGCACGCCGCAGAGCGCGAGGAGACCGCAGATGCCGAAGTTGACCAGCTTGTGCGAGAGGAAGATCGCCGCGAACTCGCGGATGGTCGCACTCGGCCAGTAGTACCGGGCGGTGGGCGAGCCGAAGACGTGCCCGTTGACGCCGGTCCTGCGGGCAGTCAACGCGGCCCGGAAGGCGTGGAAGTTGTTGGTCACCACGACGCAGCGGTAGTCGGGCTTGGCCCGCTCCATGATGGCCCGGCTGAACAGCAGGTTCTCCTCGGTGGTGCGCGAGCGGTCCTCCCGCTCGATGTGCTCGGCGGGGAAGCCGCGTTCGACCAGGTAGTCGGCCATGGCGTGGGACTCCGGCAGCTTCTCGTCCGGGCCCTGGCCACCGGAGGTGATCAGCACCGGCGGGTTGCCGCGGGTGGCCTGGGCCTCGTACACCTCGCGGCCCCGGTTGAGTCGGCTGGCCAGCAGCGGCGGTACGCGTTCGCCGCCGATCAGTCCGGAGCCGAGGACGACCACGAAGTCGACGTCCCGGCGCGGCCGGTGGCGGCTGTACAGGAAGGCGTAGCCGACGAAGCAGACGAAGAGGAAGGAGATGTAGCCGACCACCAGGACGGCGGTGCCGGCCAGGATGGCCAGCCGCGGTGAGTGGGTGACGAGGGCGGCGCCCAGCAGTGCGATCACGGCGATGATGCCGAGTCCGGCCAGCAGGGACAGCAGGTTGGCCGGACGGGTGCCCTCCTTGCGGATCATCGTCACGCCGTTGGAGAGCAGGAACCAGACCAGCGCCACCGTTCCGACGGTGGGCAGCAGGACGATCGCCACGGCCGCGAGCTCCGCCACCAGCGTGGGGGCTTTGCGGAGTTCGGCGAGCAGGGCGAGCGTGAGGAGCGAGACGGCGATGCCGAGCAGCACGGCGTTGCTGAACTGGCGGCGGTCGCGCACCACCCCGATTCCGAACAGGAGGAAGAACAGGGCGGCTGGAGCATAGGCGAGCATGGTTCGTATCGTAGGGGGAGGCGTGGAGAGGTGGATCAGGCGAAGCGGTCGACCGCCGCGTGGAGGGCCTCGGCCATCTTCGGGCTGCCGGTGTGCCCGGCCTCGTCGATCACCGTCAGCTTGGCGTCCGGCCAGGCCTCGGCCAGGTGCCAGGCGGTGTCGAGAGGGCCACCGAGGTCGAGTCGTCCGTGGATCAGCTCGCCCGGGATCCCGGCCAGCCGGCCGGCGTCGCGCAGCAGTTGGTCGTCCGGGAGGAAGGCCCGGTGCGAGAAGTAGTGCGCCGTGATCCGGGTGAAGGCCATCAGGGCGTCGGAGGGGCGGTCGGAGTAGGCGTTCGGCTTGCCCAGCACCTCGTGCGAGATCACCGCGTCCTCCCAGGCGACCCAGGCCCGGGCGGCGGCCCGACGGGTGCCCTCCTCCGGGCTGTTGAGCAGCCGGCTGTAGGCGGAGAGCAGGTCGAACACGTCGCCGTCCCGGTCGGCGGCGGGCAGGAAGTCGCGGAACTCCGCCCACGGGCCCGGCAGGAAGCGGCCGACCCCCTGATAGAGCCACTCGGTCTCGGCCGGGCGGGTCGTGGTCACCCCGCAGAGCACGATCGCGGAGACCCGCTCCGGGTGGGCCTGCGCGTACGCCAGAATCAGGGTGGAGCCCCAGGAGCCGCCGTACAGCAGCCACTTGTCGATGCCCAGGTGCTCGCGCAGCCGCTCCAGGTCGGCGACCAGGTGGGCGGTGGTGTTGTGCTCCAGTCCGGTCGACGGGTCGGCGGCGTGCGGCAGGCTGCGTCCGCAGCCGCGCTGGTCGTACTGGACGACGCGGTAGCGCTGCGGGTCGAAGTACCGTCGGCTGCCCGGGGTGTGGCCCGATCCGGGCCCGCCGTGCACCACGACGGCGGGCTTCCCGTCCGGGGTGCCGGAGGTGTTCCAGTGGATACGCTGCCCGTCGCCGACGTCCAACAGGCCCTGTGCGTAGGGTTCGTGGTGCTGGTACGGCTCGGGCATCGGGGGGACTCCTCCGTGGACGTTCGGACGGGGCGCCGGGCGAGCCTACCCCTTGCCGGGCCGGGCGGAGTCCGGTACTCGGAGGCCAGTGTTCGGAGCCTGGTGTTCAGAGTCTGGTGTTCGGAGCCTGGTTTTCAGAGTCCGATGTTCAGCCCGAAGGCGGTGTCGAAGGAGGCGTACCCGACGCAGAGGATCAGCCAGAGGCCGAGCGCGCCCACGATCCCGGCAGTGATCCGGCCGAGCCGGCTGCGGTGTTCCTTCGGCCTGCGCCGGTGGCGGATGCCGTGGACGAGCCCGAGCAGGCCCGCTGCGGCGAGTGCGTAGGCGGCGGCCGGGCTGGCCCGGTGGAGCGCCTGGGCGAGGAGGAACGCGCCCGCCAGCGAGGCCGTGGTGAGCGCGAGGAGCACCACGCCGCCGACGGCTTCGAGGACGAACTCGCCGAGGCAGCCGGCCGAGTGGCGGGCGAGGCCGGTGGCCAGTCCGACCTGGCCGCCGGGGACGGGGGTCGGGTCCCCGGGCTGGTGTCCGACCGGCTCCGCCCCTGGCTCCGGTGCTGCCTGCCCCGGTGCCGCCTGCTTCGGTCCTGCCTGCTCCGGTGCTGTCTGCTCCCCGGCCATGCCCCACCCGCTCCTTTGCCCACCCTTTACCAGGTGGGTAGCGTAGCGGATCCTCGCGGCGCCGCCGCAGGTCAGCGGTGGTCCGGCGGCAGCAGGGCGGCCAGCCCGTCGAGGATGCGCTCGACGCAGAACTCGAAGCGGACGTCGAGGTTCGGCTCGGTGAGGTCGGCGGCGAGCGCGACCAGGTTGGGGAACTCCTCGACGGGCAGTGCGCGGAAGCGCTCCCGGACCTCGGTGACGACGTCCAGCCGGCTGGCGCCCTCGGCCTCGGCGGCCGACAGTGGCGACTGCTCCTGGAGGACGAAGCCCTGGACGAAGGAGCTCAGCAGGTAGGTGGTCAGGGCGGCGTGGGTGTCGGAGAACCCGGCCTCGCGCAGGCGGTCCAGCTGGTCGTCCAGCAGGCCGAGCATGTGCGGTCCCGGTGCGAGGCGCCCGGCCAGGACCTTGGCGGCGTCGCGGTTCTCGTGCAGCAGTCGACGGTAGTTCCAGCAGTATCCGCGCATCTGGACCCGCCAGCCGCCTTCGCGGGGCGGGGGCTCGGCCGAGGCGATGATCGCGTCGTTGAGCAGGTCGAGCAGTTCTTCCTTGTTGCGGACGTGCCAGTACAGCGAGGCGGCCTTGACGCCGACCTCGGCGGCGACCTTGCGCATGGACAGCCCGGCCAGGCCGTCCCGTTCCAGCACGCGGAGCGCCGCCTGGGCGAGGGCCTCCCTGGTCAGGGCGGGGGGCGTGGTGTGGTGCGCCGGTGTGGCGCTGTCGTTCTCCGGCACGGCTGTGCGGACACCTCCGGGTGCGGGTGCGGCTGCGGAATCCCGTTTGCAATCTAACACCGTTAGGGGCACTCTGTGGGCACCGGACCAGCCCCTAACGGTGTTAGGGGCTCAGGCGTGGGAGGGAATCCATGGAAGGAACGAGCGCCCGCCGCAAGCGGCTCGCGCTATTGACGCTCTGCGTGGCCATGTTCATGGCCATGCTGGACAACGTCGTCGTCAACGTCGCCCTACCGCGCATCGGGCAGGACCTGGACGCCGGGATCAGCGGCCTCCAGTGGGTCGCCGAGGGCTACAGCCTGGTCTACGCCGCGCTCGTGCTGACCGGCGGCGCACTCGGCGACCGCCACGGCCGCACCCGGATGTTCGTGCTGGGCCTGGGCCTGTTCACGGCGGGCTCCGCGGTGGCCGCGCTCGCCGGGACGATCGAGGTGCTGGTCGGCGGTCGGATGGTCCAGGGCGTGGGGGCCGCGCTGCTCACCCCGGGTAGCCTCACCCTGCTGGGCCACGTGTTCACCGACGAGCGCGAGCGCACCAGGGCCGTCGGCCTCTGGTCGGGGGTGTCCGCGCTGGGCCTGTCGGTCGGCCCGGTGATCGGCGGCCCCATGGTCGAACACCTCGGCTGGGCCGGCGTGTTCTGGATCAACGTGCCGATCGGCGTGGTCGGCGTGGTGCTCGCCGCCAAGGTCCTCCCGGGCATCCCGCCACGGGCCCGGCGGATCGACTTCGGGGGTTTCGCGCTCTCCGCAACGGGCCTCGGACTTATGGTGTACGCCCTGATCGAGGGCCCGTCACGGGGCTGGACCGACTCCCTGGTGGTCGGCTGCGGCGCTGCCGCGCTCGCCCTGCTGCTCGCCTTCCTGCTGCTCGAACTGCGCCTGGCCGAGCCGATGCTGGAGCTGCGGTTGTTCCGGGACAGCGCGCTGAACGGAGCGCTGCTGAGCGGATTCATGGTGAGCTTCGGGATGTTCGGGGCGCTGTTCTTCCTGCCGCTGATGATGCAGGGCGTGCTCGGCTGGTCCCCCTCCGGCGCGGCCTACGGCGGGCTGCCGATGACCGCCATGCTGGTGGTGGCGGGTCCGCTGTCCGGCCGGCTGGCGGCCCGGTACGGCCCCCAGCCGCCGATGGTGCTCGGGCTCGCGCTCTGCGCGGTCGGCCTCGGCGGGCTGTCGTTGTACGGCGACCGTGCCCACTACGTCGACTACCTCTGGACGCTGTTCACGCTGGGCTTCGGGATGGGCCTCACCTTCACCCCGATCTCGATCGCGGTGCTCCGGCGGGTCGCTCCGGCGCAGACCGGGATGGCCTCGGCGACCGTCAACACCCTGCGCGAACTCGGCGGAGTGCTCGGGATCGCGGTGCTCGGCGCCGTCCTGACCAACCGGATGACGGACGAGCTGACCTCGGCGCTGCACCGGCTCGGTGTTCCGGCCGGGGCGGTGGGGCCGATCGCGGACGCGCCCACCGGTGCCGCGCACGGCGGTGGCGGCCCGGCCGGAGCGCTGCCCGGGCCGGTCCAGCAGGCGGTGGACGGCGCCTTCGTCGACGGCATCCACCTGGCGCTGCGCTGCGGATCGGCCGCTCTGGCCGTCACCGCCGTGCTGGTCGCGGTGCTGCTGGGCCGGGCCCGCCCGATCGCCCGGAACGCCCCCGGCGCGGCGCAGCCGGAGGAGCTGGCCGGGGCGCACCAGTAAGTCCCGGTGGGCCGGCGCCCCGGTGGGACAGTGCCCCGGGCGGGCGGTGTCCCGGGCGGGCGCTACCGGACTGTGCTGACATCCGGGGCCCCGCCGGCTCAGCGGATCCCCTCCACCGCGGCCTGGGCCGCCCGGGCCAGCTCCCGCCGGGCCCCCGCCCGGGTGGGCTGCGGTCCGGGCGGCGGGATCGGCGGCAGGAAGGTGACCTCGGCGACCAGCCCGCGCACCGCGACCACCCGGGCGAGCGAGGTGAGCAGCCCGTCGTCGCCGATGAAGGCGGGCGCGCTGGTCGGCCGCCCGTCCGCGAGCCGGTAGCGGATCGTCACCGGCTGGACGAAGGCGCCGGCCTCCACCGCGGCCTGGAACAGCGCGGGCCGGAAGCGCCCGCTCTCCCGCCCGCACCAGGTCGACCCCTCCGGGAAGACGATCACCGGGTGTCCGGAGCGCAGCACCTCGGCCACCGCCGCCACGGTGTCCGGGAGTGTGCGCAGCCGGTCGCGGTCCAGGAACACGGTGCCGCCCCAGGCGACCAGGGGTCCGAGCACCGGCCAGCGCCGGACCTCGGTCTTGGCCAGCGACCGCCCCGGGCGACCGGCCGCGAGCAGCGGGATGTCCAGCCAGGAGACGTGGTTGGCGACCACCAGCGCCCCGTCGGCACCGACCGCCCGGCCGTCCCGGCTCCGGGCGGAGCCGCTCCGGGCGGAGCCATCCGCCCCGGTCCGCCCGGCTGCCCCGGGCGTCCGGGCCGTGCCGAGGTGCACGGTCACCCCGAGGGAGCGCAGCACCATCCGCGCCCAGAGCCGGATCAGCCGGTCCCGGGCGCCGTAGGGCAGGAGCCGCACCGGCAGGGTGAGCAGCACGCCGGCCGCCACCACCACCAGGCAGGCGGTGAGCCGCAGTGCCCGCCGGGGGTGCGAGACCTCCGGTGCGCGCTCGCGCAGGCAGGTCTCCGGCCGGCAGGGCGCGGTCGGCAGCCAGACGCTCATGACGAGCTGCCCGGGGCGGCCGCTCCGGACAGGAAGTGCCGCAGGTAGCGCGGGTCGGTGCGCTCCAGCGACAGCAGGACGTACAGGTCGGCGCAGTTGAAGTCCGGGTCGTGGGCGGGTTCGCCGCAGACCCAGGCGCCGAGCCGCAGGTAGCCGCGGAGCAGGGCGGGCAGGGCGCCGCGCTCGGCACGCGGCACGCCGGTGGCGTCCCAGCGGCGGTGCGGGGTGACCCGGTACTCCGCCGGGGCCAGGTACTTGGCGCTGACGGTGTCCCAGACCCGGGCCGCGGTGGCGCCGCCGTCCTCCAGGTCGATGGAGCAGCAGCCGCCGACCCAGGTGTTGCCGGTGTCGGCGAGGTAGCGGGCGATGCCGCCCCACATCAGGTTGATGACGGCGCCGCTGCCGCGGTGCTCGGGGCTGATGCAGGAGCGGCCGAGCTCGACCAGGCCGGGCCGGACGGGCGCGAGCGCGGAGAGGTCGAACTCGCCGTCGGAGTACAGCCGTCCGGCCCGGCGGGCGGCTTCGGGGCGGAGCAGCCGGTAGGTGCCGACGACGGGCCCGTCCTCGCCCTCGCGGACCAGCAGGTGGTCGCAGTACTCGTCGAAGGGGTCGATGTCGAGTCCGGCGACGGGGCTGTGCAGGACGGCGCCGAGCTCGGCGGCGAAGACCTGGTGGCGCAGCCGCTGGGCGGCGCGCACGTCGTCCTCGTCGCGGGCGAGGGAGACGGTGTAGGCGGTCGGCGCCGGGGCCGGCCGGGTGCGGGGCGCCGGGACCGCCGGGGTGTCGTGGGTGGGGGCGACTGCGGACGGAGCGTACGTGGGGACGGTGGTCATGGCGGACCCTCCAGGGCAGCACGATCGGCGGTGCCGTGGATCGCCAGGGCACCGTCCCGGCCCGCAGGGGTCGTGCATCGGGCGCGGACCGGTCCCCGTATGTGTCTCCAAGCCGGTTGGCATTCACGTTGCGGGCCGGAGGAGCGCAGATGTGCACCTGTTGAATGGGACCACCCACGGCGGGCCTTGGCCTGTCGGTCATCTGCCCGGCACCGGGCGGTCGTTCGTCCGGAGTGGACAACGGGGGCGCGTACCTGATGCGTACGCGCCCCCGGAGAATGCCCGCAGCGTCGAGCCGAGGGGCGGGCCGAGGCTCGGGCCGAGGGGCGGGCCGAGGGGCGGGCCAAGGGTTCGGCCCGGGGTTCGGTCCGGGGTCGGCCCGAAGGTCAGAAGGCCTGCCAGCCCGCCGGGTCGACGCCGCCCGGGACGGCGTCGGTCGGCCCGTACGGTTCGCGGGTGTAGACGAAGGAGCCGACGTCCAGGTGGCTGACCGTGCCGTCGGGGTGCCGGACCACCCGCAGGGTCTCGCCCGCGTAGTAGCGGTCGAGGCCCAGCCAGGTGCCGTCCGGCTGCGGCCGGAAGCGGGAGCCCCGGCCCGCGCCGGTCAGCGGGGTCAGTTCCAGGACGCCCTCGGCGCGCAGCCGCAGGGCGTTGGGCGCGGCGCCCCAGTACCAGGGCCCGGTGAGGGCGAGCAGTTCCTCGTCCACCTCCGGCAGCGGGCGCCAGGGTTCGGGCAGCCGGGGCTCGTGGGCGGCCGTGATGCCGATCAGTTCGGCCGTCAGCCGGCCGGTGCCGGTGCCGGTGGCGTTGGCCAGCGCGAAGGCGGCCAGGCCGTCCTCGGCGCTGATCCACAGGCAGGCCGTGAAGCCGGGCATCGAACCGGTGTGGCCGTACAGCACCCGGCCCTCGTGGCGGGAGAGTTGCACGCCGAGGCCGTAGGCGGAGGTCCACTCGGCGTCCTCCGGGCCGACCTCGGGGCGGCGCATCTCGGCGAGGCTGTCGGCCTTGAGCACCTGGTCGTCGCCGGCCGCGAGGAAGGCCGCCCAGCGGGCCAGGTCGGCGCCGGTGGACCAGAGTTGACCGGCCGGGGCCATCAGCCCGGTGTCGGTGAGGGGTTCGGGGAGCATGACGTCGGCCCACGGGTGGACGGCGAAGCCCCCTGCGTGCGGGTGCTCGGGCAGCAGGGTGGTGCGGTCCATGCCGAGCGGGGCCAGCACCTCGCGGCGCAGCACCTCGCCCCAGGGCTCGCCGCGCAGCCGCTCGACCAGGGCGCCGAGCAGCGCGTAGCCGGGGTTGGAGTAGTGGTGGCGGCGCCCGGCCGGGTGCTTGACCGGGCTCGACTCCTCCAGCAGGTCCCCGAGTCCGGGTCGCAGGGCGCCGTCGGTCCGCTCCCACCAGGGCCCGGGCGTCTCGGCGGCGAGCCCGCCGGAGTGGGCGAGCAGCTGGGCGACGGTGACGTCGTCGGCCGGGGTGCCGGGCAGGTGGCGGCCGAGCCGGTCGGCGAGGTCGAGCAGGCCCTCGTCGCGCAGCCGCAGCACCAGGACCGCGGCGAAGGTCTTGCTGAGCGAGCCGATCCGGTACTGGACGTCCAGGTCCGGTCCGTGCCCGTCGACCATGCTGCGGGCGCCGGTCCACACCAGCCGGCCGTCCCGTACCACGCCCGCCACCATCGAGGGGGTGCGGCCCTCGGCCTGGGCGACGGCGGTGCGGTGCAGGAGGGCGCGGGCGGTGGTGGGCAGCAGGCGGTCGGGCAGGTCGGTCAGATGATCACTGTTCGGCATGCCCGGACAGTAGCCCAACCGGCCCGGGAACCGGCCGAATATCCGCTCAGCCCGGCAGTGGCGGCAGCTCCGGCCGCTCCAGCCACGCCTCGAACAGCGGGCCGAGCGGGGCCGTGGTGTACCGGGACGCGTGTGCGAGGAGGTCGCCGGTGGTGACCACGCCGTGCCGGTTGACGCCGGCCCAGTCCCGCAGCATCGCGAAGAACGCATCCTCGCCGAGCGCCCGCCGCAGCGCGTGCACCACCAGGCCGCCGCGCTGGTACAGCCGGTCGTCGAACATCAGCCGGCGGCCCGGGTCGCCGAGCCGGAGGTCCTGCGGCAGCCCGGCCAGCAGCCGGTGCGCGGCGGCGGCGTGCACGGCCGCGGCCGGGCCGCCGGTGTGCTCGGACCAGAGCCACTCCGCGTACTTGGCGAAGCCCTCGTTCAGCCAGATGTGCCGCCAGTCGGCGATCGTGACGCTGTTGCCGAACCACTGGTGGGCCAGTTCGTGGGCGATCAGCCGCTCCCGCTCCCAGCCGCCGCCGAGGTGGTTGGTGCCGAAGGTGGCCACGCCCTGCGCCTCCACCGGGACGTCCAGTTCCTCGTCCGCGACCACCACCGCGTACTCGCCGAACGGGTACGGCCCGAAGACCTCGGCGAAGTGGGCCATCATCTCGGGCTGCCGGGCGAAGTCCCGGGTGAAGTCCCCGGCCAGCCGCTCCGGCACGTACCCGGTCTGCGGCACCGACGGCCGGGCGGCCAGCGGCACCGCCCGGTAGTGCCCGATCGAGACCGTCACCAGGTACGGCGAGGTCGGCGCGCTCTGCTCGTACACCCAGGTGGTGCTGGACGCCCGGGTGGTCCGGGTGAGCAGCCGTCCGCCGCTCAGCACCGTGAACGGGGACGGCGTGGTGACCGCCACCTGGTACGTCGCCTTGTCCGCGGGCCGGTCGTTGCACGGGAACCAGGACGGCGCGCCGACCGGCTGGCTGGCCACCAGCGCGCCCTCGGTCAGCTCCTCCCAGCCCAGGCCGCCCCACGGGCTGCGCACCGGGCGGGGGTTGCCGGTGTAGTGCACCTCGACGGTGAACGCCGCACCGGTCGCGAGGGCCTTCGCCGGGCGGATCCGCAGCTTGCCGCCGCGGTGGGTGTAGCGGGCGGCCCGGCCGTCGACCAGCACCCGCCCGATCCGGAACTCGGCCAGGTCGAGCGCGAACTCGGCCAGGGCCGCGTCCGCGACCGCGCTCAGCCGGGCCGAGGCGGCCAGCCGGTTGGGCCCGGGCCGGTAGTCCAGCGCGAGTTCGTAGCGGTGCACCCGGTAGCGGTGGTCGCCGCTGTGGGGGAAGTACGGGTCCGGACCGGCGGCGGCCGGCGGGGCGTGCTTGGGCTTCACGGGGGCGGGCGCTTCCTGCGGGCCGGGACGGGTGGGGGTGGTCGTACCAGGGGGAGGGGTGGTCACGACGTGGTCTGCCACGCCTCGATGGGGTTGCCCAGCCACCGCGTGTCCGCGGGGACGGACTCGGCCCGCATCACCAGCGAGGCCGGGCCCAGCGTGCTGCGCTCGCCCACCGTGCTGCCGGGCAGCACGATCCCGCCCGGGCCCAGGGTGGCGCCCTCGCGGAGGACCACAGTATCCATCCGCATGATCCGGTCGTGGAAGAGGTGGGTCTGCACCACGCAGCCCCGGTTCACGCTGACCCCGTCGCCGAGGGTGACCAGGTCAGCCTCCGGCAGCCAGTAGCTCTCGCACCACACGCCGTGCCCGACCTTGGCGCCGAGCGCGCGCAGCCAGAGGTTCAGCACCGGGGTGCCGGGCACCGCGCCGACCAGCCAGGGCACCGCCAGCACCTCGACGAAGGTGTCGGCGAGCTCGTTGCGCCACACGAAGCCGCTCCACAGCGGGTGCTCCACCGCCCGGAACCGGCCGACCAGCAGCCACTTCGCGGCCACCGCCACCAGGCAGGCCACCCCGCCCGCCGCCAGCAGCACCAGGCCGGACAGCAGCGCCGCCGCCAGCGGGGAGCCGTCCGCCAGCCAGGCTAGCGCCGCCACGGTCAGCAGGCCCAGCGCCCCCGAGGCGAGCACCGGCAGCAGCCGGGCCAGCTCGACCAGCCCGCGCGCCCAGCGCAGCCGGGCCGGCGGCTCGTAGGTCAGGCTCTGGTCCGCCCGGTCGGCCGCGCGCGGCAGCCGCACCGGCGGCATGCCCAGGTAGGAGCTGCCCTTCTTCGCCTTCGCCGGCGTCGCCGACAGCACGCCGACCAGGCCCCGCTTGGGCACCGAGCGGCCCGGCGCGGTCATCCCCGAGTTGCCGAGGAAGGCCCGGTCGCCGACCTTCGCCTCGCCCAGGCGCATCCAGCCGCCGCCCAGCTCGTACGGGGCGATCAGGGTGTCGTCGGCCAGGAACGCGCCGTCCCCGACGGTGGTGAGGCTGGGCAGCGCCAGCACCGTGGACACCTCGGCACCCCGGCCGACCCGCATCCCCAGCGCCCGCAGCCACAGCGGGGTGACCAGTCCGGCGTACAGCGGGAAGAGCACCTCGCGGGCCCGGTCCATCAGCTGGCTGACCGTCCACGCCTGCCAGCTGACCCGGCCGTGCAGCGGGTGCACCCCGGGCACCAGACCGGTGCTCAGTGCCCGGACCAGTACCACCAGCTGCGCCGCGTACAGCGTGCCGTACGCCAGGGTGGCGGGCAGCAGGCCGAGCAGGGCGCCGCCGAGGGCCGCACCGAGGTCCGCGCCCTGCTCGACGAACCGGGAGAGCACGGCGAGGGCGGCCGCGGCGGGCAGCACCGGTAGCAGGCCGATGAGGGCGTCGCCGGCGCCGTACAGCGCGGCCCAGACGGGTCGGCGCACGGGGGCCTCCGTCGGCCAGGACCACTCGGCCCGGCCCAGCTTGACGGCGGGCGCCCCGCCCCAGCGCTGGCCGGTCGGCACCTGGCCGGTGACGCTGGAGCCGGGCAGCACCTGGGCGCGCTTGCCGATCCGGGCACCGGGCAGCAGCGTCGAACGGGTGCCGACCACCGCGTCGGCGCCGACCTTGATCTGGCCGACCTCCAGCCGGTCGCCGTCCAGCCAGTAGCCGGACAGGTCGACCTCGGCCTCGACGGCGCAGCCCCGGCCCAGCTTGAGCATCCCGGTCACCGGCGGCAGCGAGTGGAGGTCCACCTCCTTCGCGACCTTGGCGCCCAGCACCCGGGCGTAGGGGACCAGCCAGGCGCCGGACAGCTCGGTCGCACCGCTCAGCTCGGTGAGCCGCTCGGCCGCCCACAGCCGCAGGTGCACGGCGCCGCCGCGCGGGTAGCGGCCGGGGCGCAGGCCGCGCAGCAGCAGCCGGGCGCCGCCGGCCCCGATCGCGAGCCGGCCCGGCGAGCTGTACAGCAGCAGCGCGCCCGCACCGACCGCCCACCAGGAGGCGGTGGGCGCCCACGGGTAGTCGCCGACGTGCGCGAGGAGGTTCCCGGCGGCCAGCAGGGCGACCGTCCAGCGCAGGCCGACCACGGTGAACAGCGGGACCAGCAGGAGCAGCTGGAGCAGCTTGGCCCTGGTCGGCACCAGGGTGACGGTACGGGCCTCGCCGTCGGCGGTGGCCGTGCGCTCCAGGTGGCGGGCGAGCTTGCGCAGCGTCGGGTGCTGGTAGATGTCCAGCACTGCGGCGTTCGGGTAACGGGTGCGCAGCAGGGTGGTCAGCCGGGCGGCGGCCAGGCTGCCGCCGCCGATGGCGAAGAAGTCGTCCCGGGCCCCGGCCACCTGCACGCCGAGGATCTCCGACCACTGCTCGGCCAGCCAGGCCTCGGTGCCGTACAGCCGCTCGCCCGGCCCGGCGGCCTCCAGCTCGGGCAGCGGCCAGGGCAGGGCGTTGCGGTCGACCTTGCCGGAGGTGCGGGTGGGCAGGGTGTCGACCGGGGCGAGCAGCGGCACCAGGGCGGCGGGCAGCTCGGCGCGCAGCCGCTCCACGGCCCGCTCGCGGTCGAAGCCGTCCTGGACCACGAGGTAGCCGACCAGCAGCTGGTTGCCGCCGCGCGCGGTCCGCACGGCCGCGGCCGCACCGGCCACACCGGGCAGCGCCTGCAGCGCGGCGTCCACCTCGCCGAGCTCGATCCGGCGCCCGCCGAGCTTGATCTGCTCGTCGGTGCGGCCGAGGAACAGCAGGCCGGCCGGGTCGGCCTGGACCAGGTCACCGCTGCGGTAGGCGCGCTCCCAGCCCAGCGAGGGCAGCGGGGCGTACTTCTCGGCGTCCTTCTCCGGGTCGAGGTAGCGGGCCAGGCCGACCCCGCCGATCACCAGCTGCCCGGTGCCGCCGGGGGCGACCGGCTGCCCGGCCTCGTCGACCACGGCGAGGTCCCAGCCGTCCAGCGGCAGGCCGATCCGGACCGGGCCGTCACCGGTCAGCAGGGCGGCGCAGGCGACCACGGTGGCCTCGGTCGGGCCGTAGGTGTTCCACACCTCGCGGCCCTCGGTGACCAGGCGCTGCACCAGCTCGGGCGGGCAGGCCTCGCCGCCGAAGATCAGCAGCCGGACCTCGTTGAGCGCCTCCGCCGGCCACAGCGCGGCCAGGGTCGGGACGGTGGAGACCACGGTGATCTCCTGCTCGGCCAGCCAGGGGCCCAGGTCGGCGCCGCTGCGCACCTGGGAGCGGGGGACGGGCACCAGGCAGGCGCCGTGCCGCCAGGCCAGCCACATCTCCTCGCAGGAGGCGTCGAAGGCGACCGACAGGCCGGCCATCACCCGGTCGCCGGGGCCGATCGGCTCCTCCTGGAGGAAGAGCGCGGCCTCGGCGTCGACGAAGGCGGCGGCGTTGCGGTGGGTGACCGCGACGCCCTTGGGCTTGCCGGTCGAGCCGGAGGTGAAGATGATCCAGGCGTCGTCGGCGGGGGAGGGGCGGCGCTCCGGGGCGGGCGCGCGCTCCGCGGTGCCGCTCAGGGCGCGCCCGGCGCCGAGGACGGCGGCCACGGCGGCCTCGCCGAAGACCAGCTGGGCGCGCTCGTCCGGGTCCTCGGCGTCCACCGGGACGTAGGCGGCGCCGGCCGCGAGTACGGCGAGGATCGAGACGTACAGGTCGTTGGTGCCGGAGGGCACCCGGACGCCGACCCGGTCGCCCGGGCCGATCCCGGCGGCGGACAGGCGACGGCGCAACTGCTCGACCTCGGCGGCCAGGGCCCGGTAGCTGAGCACGGTGCGGCCGTCGTCGAGGGCCGGCTCGTCGGGGTGGGCGCGCACGGTGGCGTCCAGCACGTCGACCAGGGTGCGCGGGGCGGCGGCCGGGCGGCCGGGGAACAGGGCCCGGGGCGGCGCGGGCCGCGGCGGCGTGGAGTCCGTCACCGGCTCCGGCGCGGGCCGCGGCGGCGTGGCGTTCTGCTTCGGGTGGCTCGGTTCAGCGGTCATGGCAGGCCGTGCGCTCCTCTGTCCTCGCCCCGTTCCTACCGATGTCCGGCCCCTGGGGCGGCGGGATCACCTGTTCGACGGGTGACCCCGCTCCGGGGCCGGAACGGACAACCCGACCGATGGTAGCCCCGGGGCGGCGAACCGGCAGTGGGCCGCAGAAGGCCCAACTTGGCCTTGAACGGCCGAATCTGACGTCATATCAGGCAACAACTGATGCCCGTTCGTATTGATGTGACGACGCGTCAGTCGAATTGACGGATCGTCAGATCGATTTTCCGATCGTGACCCACGCCACAGGAAATGCTGCTCCATCCGGGTGGCGGGCCGGGGCCGGGGTGGTGCCGGGCCCGGCCCGCCGGGGGTGGACGGTCTGTGGAAGGTGGACGGTCAGTGGAAGCCGGACGGTCAGTGGAAGAGGTGCAGGTGCTCGTCGAGGAAGGCCGCCAGGCTGCGCGGGGAGCGCCCGGTCAGGCGGGTGAAGGTGTCGTCCGGCACCTCCTTGCGGACCACCGCCAGCTGCTGGATCTCCACCACGTGGGCGGCCAGCCAGTCCGGCATCCCGGCCCGGCCGACCAGGTGGGCGTGCAGTTCGCCGGGCGCCAGGTCCAGGTAGCGGACCGGCCGGCCCAGCAGCTCGCCCAGCAGGGCGGCGAGCTCCGGGTAGCTGTAGGCGCGCCCGCCGGTGAGCGGGTAGCTGCCGCCGGCCAGCTCCGGGCGGGTCAGCACCTCCGCCGCGGCGTCGCCGATGTCCCGGACGTCCACGTAGTTGCACCGGGCCTGCCCCATCGCGCCGTGCAGCACCCCGCCGGCCGCCACGCCGGGCGCCAGCAGCAGCAGTTTCTGCAGGAAGGCGTACGGCCGCAGGACGGTCGTGGTGACGCGCAGCGACCGCAGGTGCTCCTCGATCAGGTGGTGGCCCCGGGAGACGGCGACCGGGGAGTCCGGTTCCGCGGCCGGGGCGGACACCTTGACGATGTGCGCCACGCCGCAGTCGACGGCCGCCTCGATCGCGGCCAGTTCGTACTGCACCTGGCGCGGGCCGTTGGCCATGGTGAGGAACAGCTGGTGCGCGCCCTGGAACGCCCGGCGCAGTGAGGCCGGGTCGGCGGCGTCGGCCGGGAGGGTGGTGGTCCGGGCGAGCGTGTGGTCGTCCAGCGCGGCGGCCAGTCGGGCGGGGTCGCGGCTGAGGGCGCGGGTCGGTGCGCCGAGGGCGGCCAGGCTGCGCAGGGTGGCGCCGCCGGTGGCGCCACCGGCGCCCATGATGACGATCATGACGTCTGCCTTTCGGGTCGGGGGGTGGTGGTGCTGGTGTTGGTGGGGAACCGGTGCTGCGGCACCCGGGTGGGCCGGCTGCCGCGCCAGCGCCAGGTGGTGATGGTCCCGGCGATCGCCGAGGAGACCGGCAGGTCGATGGGCAGCCGCCGTGGCCAGGGGCTGGCGGCGAGCGGCGGGAGGTGCGGGAGCCAGCGGGCGGCGGCGAGGCCGACGGCGAGGCCGAGGGCTGCGGCGAGCAGTCCGGAGGCGGCGGCCGCGAGCGCCCGGGGCGTCCGGGGCGGCGTGGTCCGGGCCGGGCGGCGGCGGAGCGCGGCGCCGAGCACGGCGGCCACCAGGGCGGAGGTGCCGCCGATGGTGGTGAAGGCGGCGAGGATCAGCTGGGGCTGCCGGGTGACGGCGCCGCCGATCCCGGCGCTGACGGCGGGCATCGCGTAGGAGGTCAGGACCTCCCGCCAGAGGACGAAGGGCGAGGGTGCCCCGGGGGCCTTCTTGCTCACGGTTGCTCCTCGATGGATCTGGTGAGGTGCCTAAGTATTTGTACTTAGGTACCTAACTATTGGGGTGAAGAAAAGGCGGACCGCTCGGCGGCCCGCCGCGGGCTCGGGTGGCGCCTGCCGCCCTCGGGGCGGGGTGTCGGTCCTCGATGTGGGGCGTCAGTCCTCGGTGAGGGCGTCGATGCCCGCGACGATCCGGCCCAGCAGGTCCAGGAAGGTCGCGCGCTCCTCAACGCTGAGGCCGCCGACCATCGACTGCATCCGGGCGAAGTGCTCGGGGGCGAGTTCGCGCAGCCGGTCGGCGCCGCGCGCGGTCAGGATCACCACGTTGCCGCGACCGTCCTCGGTCGACGGCCGGCGGACCACCAGCCCCTCCCGCTCCAGCCCGTCGACCAGGCCGGTCACGGTCGCCCGGGAGACCCCGAGGGTCGCCGCGAGCTGGGACGGTGACTTCTCGCCGCCGTGGTCCTCCAGGTCCGCCAGTAGCCGGTACCGGCCGGTCGAGAGGCCGAACCGACCGAAGTGCGCCTCCCCGGCCTGCCCGAGCCGCGCCCCCGCCGCCATCAGCCGGGCCGCGACCAGGATCGCCTGCGGATCGGCCGACAGGCCGTAGCGGGCGATCTGCCGACGGGCCTGCTCAATGCTGGGGGCGGCGGGACCGGCCTCGGGGTGCTGCGTCATGAAAGTAATATGGCGCCTCATCAGATTCTGGTCAAGCCGCCCCGGTCGCCCGTGCCCGGGAGGCAGGCCGGGCGGCGGTGGCGCGGTAGGGCCCCTTCGGTCGGTCAGCGCCCGGTGGGCTCGACGGCGCCCGGCGTGGTGGCCGAAGTCCCCCGCGAGCTCCTTCACTTCCGCCACTCCGCGCCTGCTCGTCCGTCCGTCCGCTCGTCGGTGGCCGATTGTCGCGGCCACCGCCGACAGCGTACGGGCCGGCCGGGACCGCGGGGACGGGGGAGGCCCGCGGTCCCGGCCGTGGGAGGCACCGGCCGACGTGGGGGCGTGGCCGGTCTGCCCAGCAGCCCCGCAAGGGGGTGGTGGGGCTGCTGTGACCCGGAATGCTAGACCGGTCCGGGCCGCATGAACAGAGCTTTGACCTGCGAACTTTCGGCCGCGGACATGCCAGCGGGCCGGTGGGCCACCGCCGGTGGGCACAGCTCGGACGCGGGGACGCCGACGCCCGCCCGCTGCGCGCCGACACCTCCCGCCTGACCGCCCGGCAGCGCCGCTACCTGGACGCCGTGCGCCCCTACGACGACGTCTCCTCGGCCGGCCTGGACGCGGGGGAGTCGACCGACGACCACCTGACCGCCTGGATGGGCGAGATGCGACGGCCGGGCAGCAGTTCGCCGTCGTGCTCGACCAGCGCCGCAAGGCCGACCACGCCGCCACGGACGCGGACCAGGCCGTCCGCGGAGCGCCGGGGCCCTCGACCGCCGTGCGACCGCGCGGCTACTCCGTCCGACCGTGCCTCAGGAATGGCGCCGGGGCGGGCGGTAGTTTGGCCTGGACCCCAAAACCCGCAGCAGTTCGCCCAGTTCGTAGGGGTGGAACTCGCTCTTCGGTACGGCCACCGGAAGTTCACCGCGCGCATAGAGGTACAGGTGGTCCCGGTCGTCCGTGATCCGGGTGAAGCGCGACCAGGAGAACGCCTGCCGGAAGTTCCCCGTGGTGAAGGCGCAGCCGCTGTCGGCGAAGGTGATGGTCAGCGGGCCGGGGTACTCCGCCCGGTGGCGGGCGACGCGGAGCCTGGTGACGAACGACTGCCAGAAGGCGAGCAGCGGCGCGACCACCACCAGTGCCACGCCGAGCGCCAGCTGACCACCTGTCACCAACAGGGCGACGCCGCAGGCCGCGAGCACCGCGCAGCAGGCCCGGACCATCGCGAAGCGGCGCCGGTACGCCCGCCGTACCCCGCGGTACTCCTCGTCGGCCGTCAGCTCGTAGCTCACGTGGATGCTCACAGTCGCCCCCCGGTGGTTCGTCCACTGCCCCGTCGTCCCGGCATCCTGCCAGCAGCGGCGGCGGGCGCCAAGTGCTGCGGGCCGCAACGGGGTTCGGTGATCAGGAGCGGGACGGTCCCGCAGGTCCGGACACGGCCGCGGAGAGACGGGCGGCCAGGGCGGCGACCGCAGCCCGGAGTTCCGGCCCGCCCTCGACCCGGAACGGGAACGGGACGGCCGCCGGCCGTTCCTGGGCGTACATCTCCGGGGGCTGCGCGTCGGGCGGCGTAGGCGGGTGTCGGATCATCAGGTCCCGGTCGTGGTGGTCTGCCCGGAGTTCACCCCGCAGCAGGCCCGGGAGTGGATCGCCGCCGGCGAGGCCCCGGAACTCGCCCGGGCCGACCACGTCGACTTCGTCGACATCGACTCCGGCCACTGGCCCATGTTCACCCGGCCCGCCGAACTCGCCCACCTCCTCGACGGGATGACGCCCCGAAGCTGATCGCGACCGCGCTCCGGTGGCGGCACGGGGTCGGCGCCCGGCATCCGGTATCACCCCACCCGTGGGGTGCGTTCTGCGGCAGGATGTCGGCGTCGTCCCGCCCGAGCTGAGGAGCGCCCCTTCATGCGCCGTGCTTCCATGGCCGCCTCCGCCTCCGCCTCCGCCTCCGCCGTCACCTCCGCCTGCGTCACCGCGGCACTGGCGGCCGTCACGATGCTGTCCGGCTGCTCCTCCTCGGTGGCGGATCGGGACCACGGCGCGGAGGTGGGACTCATCCTGTGTGCGTCGGAAGGCACCGATCCCGTCCTGGGCGGTCGGATACGAACGGACCGGTGCGCGATATCGGTCGACAACCGTTCTCCCCGGATGCTGGCGTACACGATCGACCTCGCCTGCACGAGTGCGGAGCGCCATGCCTTCGATGCCGGCCGCATGCTCTACTACGTGCCGCCCGGTCGGCACACCATCGCCGCCGACGGCATCCTGGACAGCGTCACCGATCGCGATCTGGCCTGTCACATCGGTCCGGTGAGCGCCCAGGAGCTGACTCCGGAGGACGGCAGGCCGGAGCCGGCGGCGTCCCCCGACGGTGTGCTGGCAGCCGCGCTGGAGCGGCAGGGAACGGGTGGTGGTTCCGGTCCGGTCGGCGCGGGGGCGTCGTCGCCGGCGTCCGCCGGGGCGCCGGCCGTTGCGCGGGCCGAGGCCTCCGCTGCGGCATCGGCATCGGCATCGGCGTCTGCCTCGGCGTCCGCGTCGGCGGCTGCGTCCGCCTCGGCTCCCGCGGCTGCCGTCAGGACGGCGGCAGCGCAGCGGAAGGCGCTCGCCCAGGCCTACACGGTCGGCGACTACAGCGTCAGGATGAGCCCGGCGAACCCCGCCGACACCATGACCGTTGACCTCCTCCTCGATGTGACCTCGCACGATCCGAACACCGGGCTCGCCAGGCAGTTCGGCATCGTCGTCACGCTGCTGAACGTGGACGGCTCCGTGAACGCCGAGGGCACGGTGTGCGCCGAACTCCTGGGCGGTGACTCCCAGCGGCTCGAGTTCAGCCCTGGCCGGGGAACGACGGACTGGACGACCGCGCGCGTCACCCGTAGCCCCACCGCACCGTGCTGACCGTCCCAGCCGGCAGCCCGACCACGAGGGCTCTGCCCGGACAGGGCGGCTCGGCCCGAAGGTGTGGTCAGAGCGGCTGGTGCGGGGGAGCGGGCGCGGGGGTGGAGGGCAGGAGCCAGTCGGTGGTGGCGTGCGGGGGCCGGTCCGCGGGGGCGGGGCGGGGGGTGCCGCGGTAGCTCAGGTACATGCCGGTCAGGGCGGTGACCTTGGCGCGCAGCAGCCAGGGGTCGAAGGGCTTGACGATGAAGTCGACCGCCCCGGCGTCGTAGCCGCGCAGGGTGTTCTCCGGGTCGGAGCCGATCGCGGTGACGAAGATGATCGGGATGTCGCGGGTCTGTGCGCGGCCCTTGATCTGGGCCGCGGTCGCATAGCCGTCCATGCCGGGCATCTGCACGTCCAGGACGATGACGGCGATGTCGTTGTGCTGGAGCAGTGCTTTGAGCGCGTCCGGACCGGAGGTGACGGCCAGGACGTCCCAGTCGGCGGCCGCGAGGACGGCCTCCAGGGCCACCAGGTTCGCGGGCTGGTCGTCGACCACCAGGACCCTGGGCCGACCGGTGACGGTCGGGACGGCGGTCGCGGTGATGGCCGCCTCGATCCGCAGCGGGTCCTCGCCGGCCTGCTGCTCCGCTGCGATCAGCTGGCGTTCCAGCAGCTCGCAGCGGGCCTCGGCGGCCAGCCGGCGCCGGAGCGCCTCGCCCAACTCGGTCTCCAGCCGGGCGACTTCCTTCTCCAGGTCCTGCTTCTCCAGGAGCAGGTCCGCGCGGTCGTCGACGTAGACGGCGATCTCGTCCGCACGGGCGCGCTCCCGCGCCCAGTCGCTCTCCAACTGGTTGAGGCGCAGTTCCAGATCGGCGATGCGGTGGTTCTTGTCGAGCAGGGCGTCGCCCAGGACGTCGCTGTGGGCGGCCGAGCGCCGCGACAGCCGGTCGGCCTCGGCCAGTTGGAACTGCAGCTGCTGTACGGCGTGGCCCACCGAGGCACTGGTCCGCAGCGCAGTCGCGTGCAGGGAACGGAGCAGCTCGACGGTCTCCAGGGTCGCGACGGTGCCCCGGTCCGCACCCACGTCGGTGAGCAGGTCCTGGACGAACTGCCAGGACGGGATCCGCTGCCCGGACAGGTAGCGGGACAGTGCTCCCGGGCTCAGGTGCCGGCGCGAGCTGTAGCGGCGCACCGACACCGTGGGCCACAGCCCGGCGAACAGGCTGCGCAGGGCCTCGGCGAAGGCACGGCACTCCTCGTTCAGATCGGGGCTCAGCGGCTGCAGGTTCCCCACCCGGTCACCCCCGGCGTCCTACGGGCTCCACCACGGCACCATCCTCGCAGTCTCGGTGTATCGGTGTATCGGAGTGTGGGTTGGTCGGTTCGGTCGCGGCCCGGGAACCGGGGAGCCCGGGGCCCGGGCCGCGCCGGCGTCAGGACGTGGGCGCCGTTCCGGCCGGTCCCGTTCCGGCGGGCTCCGTTCCGGCCGGGGCCCGTTCGGCCGGAGCCTTCTCGGCGGGCTCCTGCTCCGGACCGGCGACGAGCCGGTCGACGAAGGGCACGCCGACGCCGAAGGCCCCGGCACCGTACAGCACGCACTGGGCCGCGTGCACGCCCCCAGCGGCGGCCAGCACGCCCGCGCCTATCCCCGTGAGCACGCCGATCAGCAGGACCAGGGTCGCCCTGGTCGACAGCAGCGCACGCCGCACCGTGAACCTCCTCGATCCGTGGCGGCCTCCGCCGACCACGACCTTCCCGCCAGTCGGACCGAGCTGACGGTGCGTCACAGCATGGACAGTCCGGCCCCCGTTGCGCCCCCGTTTCCGGGGCGGCAACACTGATCGGCAACACGGGCGGCAACACGGGGCGGTGGCGTGGGTCGCGCGTTCGGGCCCTCGGCGCTGCGGCCGGTGATCGGTGATCGGTGATCGGTGGCCGGAGACCGGTGATCGGCATCTGGGATGCTTGCGGCCATGAGCGAGCTTCGAACGGTGGGAATCGTCGGCATGGGCCGCATGGGCCGGACCTTGGCGGCGGCTTTCGGCCGGGCCGTCGGGCCGGGCGGCCTCCACGCCGGCGGGCGCTCCGCCGCGAGCGTCGAGCGGTTCGAGCGGGCCGTCCCCGGTGCGCGGATCACGTCCGTGCGGGAGCTGCCCGGCGCCGCGGCGCTGATCGTCCTGTGCACGCCGCAGTCGGCCCTGCCCGCCGTCGTGGACGAACTGCGACCCGGACTGACCGCTGACCACGTCGTGGTCACCATCAGCAACCGGCAGCCGCTGTCCGCGCTGGCCGAGGCCGTGCCGGGCCCGGTGGCCAAGCTGATCCCCAGCGCGGGCAACGAGATCGGCACCGGTGCGACGCTCCTGGTGCCCGGGCCCGGGATGACCGAGGCGACGACCGCGAGCCTCCTGGGGCTGCTGCGCTCGTTCTCCACCCCGTTCGTCATCGGCGAGGAGCAGGGCCGCGCCGCGACCGACCTGGCGTCCTGCGGCCCGGCGCTGCTGGCCGAGGCCGCGGCGTCGATGGTCCGGGCCCGGTGCGAGCGCGGGGCCCCGCTGTCGAGGGAGCTGGCGGAGCGGCTCGTCATGTGCAGCCTGGAGGCGGCGGGCCGCCTGGTCGGCGGCGGCGCCACGCCGGCCGAGGTGATCGAGCGGGTGGCCGTACCAGGCGGCAACACCGCCGCCGGGATCGCCGCGGCCCGCGAGGGCCTCGACGCGGCGTGGCGCGCTGCCTTCCGGGCGACGCGGGAGAACGAGCTGTCCGACCGGCAGCCGCACTGACGGCGGGCCGCGAGGGCCCGCAACCCCTCCTCGGTGTCCCGTTTCGGCGTTCCAGGGGTGCCTCGTTCCCACAGGTCAGAGGCCTTTTCGCCGTTCCAGTGTCCCCAGTGGGGCGTGCGGTCTGGCGGTTGGGACGGACCGTTGCGCAGGCTTCGGTCATCCGGTCGACGAACGGTTCGACCGCTTGCCGAAGGGGACCGAGCAGATGTCCGTCCGTACCTCCCGCACCTCCCGCACCCGGCTGGTCACCGCCGCCGTGGGCGTCGCGCTCGCCGCCCTGTCGGTCTCCGCCTGCACCGGCGACGGGGACGCCGGGGACATCGCGACGACGACCGGCCCGACCCTCCGGGCCACCGGATCCGGTTCGCCCTCGTCCGGCACGGCGGCGCCCGCCGCTCCGGCCGGTGGCGCCGGTGGCGCCGGTACCACCGGTGGAGCCGGCGGCACCGGAACGCCCTCGGCCGCCGGGTCCGCCTCCACCGGTGCGAAGCCCGGCGCGAACGCCCCCGCGCCCAAGTCGTCCGGCGGGCAGGCGTCGGAGGCGGCCAGGCCGGTGACCTGCACGGGCGACAACACCCGGACGACGGCCGCCCCGCTGAACCGCCCCGTGAACCACATGCTGCTCACGGTCACCAACACCGGCAGCGGCAGCTGCTACCTGCACGGCTACCCGGCGGTCCGGTTCGGGGAGGCCCAGTCCGTGCCCCCGGTGATCACCGACTCCAAGCCGCAGGCCGTCGTCACGCTCAAGCCCGGCGAGTCCGGCTTCGCCTCCGTGAACCTGTCCTCCACCGACGGCACCGACAGCACCAACGGCCACACGGTGAACTCCCTGGTCGTCTACTTCCACGGCCCCTCCGGGAACGAGAGCGTCGGCGCCGGGGCCCAGCCCTCGCTGCCCGCCAAGGGCGTCTACGTGGACGACTCCCTCAAGGTCACCTACTGGCAGCAGTCGATGGACGACGCCACCTCCTGGTGACACCCCGGCCAGGCCCTCCGGCGAGAGAACGAGAGCACGAGAGCACGAGAGCAAGGGACAACAACCATGCCCGGCACGCCCCGCAGGATCGCCCGGCTCCTGGTCGTCCGCGTCGGCGCGGCCCTCCGGATCCTCGTCCTCGGCGCCCCGGTGGACCCGGACCTCTCCTGCGAGGCCGGCCTCGCCCGGCACTGACGGTGCGCCGCGACACCCACCCCTACCTCCGAGCCCCCATGGCACTACGGACAGCCGTCACCGTCGAGCGGGCGGCGAGCGGGATCTGGCGGGAGGCCGGGAACGCGTCCTTCAACCGCTACGTCTTCGGTCGGCCCTGGCCGGACCACGCCGAGGCGAAGGCCCGTGACCTGATCGCCGCGTGGACGCGCTCGCGGCCCGACCTGGTGATCGCCGAGTGCAGCGACCCGGGTGCGCAGCTCCCGTGGTTCTTCCGTGGGCCGCCGGCGCCCGCAGCGCGAGCCGTCCGACGCACCGTCGCGGAGTTCCGCACCGAGCTCCCGGCCGGGCTGGACCGGCCGCCCTCCGCCCGCCCGCTCGTCTACGTGAGCCTCGGCACCCTGACGACCAGGATGTCCGGCCTGCGCGGTACGGTCGCGGGCGGCCACCGGGAGATCACGGCGGCGGTCTGCGCGATCAGCGTCGTCGAGCACGTACCGCAGCCCGCGTTGCCGCGCCGGGCCGATCTGTTCGTGACGCACGGCGGCCGGGCCTCCCTGCTCGACGCGCTGTCCCGGCTGCCGACGCTCGAGCCGGCGGCGCTGCTGGACGGCGGGTGAGGCACGGGCGGCCGGACCGGCCGCGCCCGGCGAGGCCTGCCGTCGGCGGGGCTCGTCACCCACGACCGGTCCCGGGTCCGTGCGCCGATGAGCTTCCCGCGCCACGCTGGTCCTTACCCCGGACATCCACGGACGGAAGGCCGAACCATGCGGAAACTGATCTACGGCATGAACCTGACCCTGGACGGTTACGTCGCCGCGGCCGGCGACGACATCGGCTGGAGCGGACCGCCGAGCCCCGAGCTCTTCCAGTGGTGGCTGGAACTGGAGCAGGCGAGCGACCTGTCGCTGTACGGGCGCAAGCTGTGGGAGACGATGAGCTCCTTCTGGCCGACCGGCGACCAGCGGCCCGGCGCCACCCCGGCGGAGATCGAGTTCGCGCGGAACTGGCGGGACACGCCGAAGGTGGTGTTCTCCTCGACGATCGACGAGGTCGACTGGAACACCCGCGTGGTCACCGGCGACGCGATCGCCGAGATCACCCGGCTCAAGGCCGAGGACGGCGGCCCGATGAACATCGGCGGCGCAACGCTCGCCGGGGCCGCCATGCGCGCCGGGCTGATCGACGAGTACGTGATCGCCACCCATCCGGTCCTGGTGGGCGGCGGCACACCGTTCTTCACCGCGTTGGACGGCTGGGTGAACCTGAACCTGGTGGAGACGCGGACGTTCCCCGGGGGCGTGCTCCTGGCCAGGTACGAGAGGAGGCGCTGAGCAGTTCGAGCACCTCCTCCTCCCGTAGGTCGTGACAGGTGCCGAGCGCAACGGCCTGACGCCCTGTCAACACGCCGTTCCGAGGCGGCGGATAGGGTGGCGGCATGGATGAATACGCGGCTCCGGTCCTGCCGAGCCGGGACCTGGACGAGACCCAGGAGTTCTACGGGCGGCTCGGGTTCGAGCCCCGGGGCCGCTGGGACGGGCCGGACGGCTACCTGATCGTCGTCCGGGGCACGGTCGAACTGCACTTCCGCCATGAACCGGGGGTGGACCCGCTGGCCACCGCGGGCAGTTGCTACCTCCACGTCCGGGACGCGGACGCTTGGCACCGGGAGTGGGAACGGATCGGGGTTCCGGCCGACCCGGCCACCGGCAGCCGGCTGACGCCGGTGAACGGCACCGACCACCGGACGCGGGAGTTCGCCCTCGTCGACCGCAGCGGCAACCTGCTGCGCGTCGGCAGCCCGGCGGCCCGCTGAGACCTGCGGTCGTCGTTCTGCGGGGGAGTGCTGCTCGGGCGGACGACAACGGGACCGCCCGGTCGCCTCGACTCGGCTGAGTCGCTGCGACCGGGCGGTCCGGGGTGCGGGTCCGGGGTGCGGGCCCGGGGTTCGGGTCCGAGGTCTGGCCGGGGTCAGACGGTGACCTGGTCGGTCCGCTCGGCCGAACCGGCGGTGGCCTGCTCGGCGGCCGGCTGGTCGCCGGTGGCCGGGGTGTTCTCGCGGGGCGTGGGGAGCACGGCCATGATCACGCCGGAGATCACGATGGTGGCGGCCCAGGCGAGGCCGTACTTGCCGACGGGGGTGTCGGAGAGCGGGCCGGCGAACCAGTCGCACTTGGTGAAGGCGAGCCCGAACAGCAGCGCGAGCACCCAGGAGACCATCGCCTGCCAGCAGAAGCCGCCCGCGTACCAGTAGCGGCTGTTCCGGGTGGTGTCCATCAGCGCGGCGGCGTCGTAGCGCACCGCGCGCGTCCGGCGCCGGAACATGTCCACCGCGTAGACGCCGATCCAGGCCGAGAAGGAGACGGCGAGCAGGATCAGGAAGGTGATGAAGGAGCCCAGGAAGCTCTTCGCGACCAGCATCAGCAGCAGGCCGCCGACCAGCGAGATCACGGCGTTGATGCTGACGGCCAGGGCGCGCGGCAGCTTGACGCCCATGGTCTGCGCGGTGAAGCCGGCCGAGTACATGGAGAGGCTGTTGATCAGCAGCATGCCCACGATCGCGGTCAGCAGGTAGGGCACGGCCAGCCAGGTCGGCAGCAGGTCACCGAGGAAGGAGACCGGGTCCGCGGCCTGGGCCAGGCCGGGGGAGGCCACCGCCATCACGGCGCCCATCAGCACCATCGGCACCATGACCAGGCCGGCGCCGGAGACCGTCACGCCGACGATCTTCTTGCCGGAGGCGGAGTGCGGCAGGTAGCGGGCGAAGTCCGGGCCGGTGGGGACCCAGCTGATGCCGCCGGCGGCGATGGTCCCGATGCCGGCGATCATCATCGCGGTGGTGCCCGCGGGCTTGGAGAAGACCTCGCTCCAGTGCATGGTCGCGATCAGGTAGCCCAGCACCAGCACGCTGAACACGCCGAAGAGGTACGTCGACCAGGTGTTGCAGACGTTGAGCGCCTTCCGGCCCATGCCGGAGACCAGGAAGGTGCAGGCGACGAAGGTGAACAGCGTGACCACGATCAGCGCGGTGTTGCTCTTGACGCCGAAGAGCAGGTCGAGCACGGTCAGCACGGCGTAGGCGCCGGTGACGGCGTTGATCGTCTCCCAGCCGAACCGGGCGATCCAGAGGATCGCGCCGGGGAAGAGGTTCCCGCGCACCCCGAAGGTGGCCCGGGAGAGGGTCGCGCCCGGTGCCCCGCCCCACTTGCCGGAGACCGAGAGCACGCCGACCAGGCCGAACGAGACCAGCGCGGCGCACGCGGCGACGATCAGGACCTGCCAGAAGTTCAGCTGGTTCAGCACCACCAGGGCGGCACCCATGGTGAGCAGCAGGACGCTGATGTTCGCCGCGACCCAGGTCGGGAAGAGCTCGCGGACTCTGCCCTGACGCTCGTGGTCGGGGACGGGTTCGATTCCGCGCGTCTCTATCGCGCCGGCGGCGGTGTCGGCGGTGGACGTGTTGTCCATGAGGGTGGCTCCGGGCGTGTGAAGCGGTAGTAAATCGGGCAAATGGAACATTTATGGAACTCTTCGCGCGTAGCGCGGGAGTTGAGTCATCCTACTTTGTTCCGGATGCATCCCGATTGCACTGCCCTGCCGCTCGCCGCCCGGAGCCCTCCGGCGGAGCGCCGCCGCCTGCTGGAGTGCCGTTCCTCGGTGGTGCCGTTCCTCGGTGGCGCGGCCCGTCAGGCCCCGGCGCCCGGGGCGATCCGGGGCGGCGTCCAGTCGGCGTGCTTGAGGACGGTCCGCATCATCGCGCCCGGCGGGGTCAGGCGGATCGCGGCGTTGCGCAGGCCGACCGCGAGCGGATGGGCGAGCTGCTGGCCCATCTGGCCGGCCCGGCGGGCGTCCCGGGCCACGGTCTGGCTGCGCGGGCGGCGGGCCGCGTCGTAGCGGGCGAGCGCGCCCTCCACCGTCGGGCCCGCGGCGACCGCGGCGGCGAGGGTCACCGCGTCCTCCAGGGCCTGGCAGGCGCCCTGGCCGAGGTGGGGCGTCATCGCGTGCGCCGCGTCGCCGAGCAGCGCGACCCGGCCCGCGACGTACGAGGGCAGCGGGGTGACCAGCGCATTGACGTCGTGGTGCAGCACCGCCTCCGGGGCGGTCGCCGCCAGCAGGGCGGGGATCGGGTCGTGCCAGCGGGCGAAGCGGCGGCGGACCTCGGTCAGCGGGTCCCGGTAGCGGACCCCGGCCGGAGCGTTCAGGACGGCGTGCCACTCGGCCCGGCCGTCCGGGAAGGCGATGTGGCCGAACTCGGCCCCGTGGCCCCAGGTCAGCTCGAAGTCGGTGGTCAGCCCGTCGACCGGGCGCTCGGTGATCGCCCGCAGCACGGTCGAGCCGCTGTACGCCGGCCCGGGGTGGGCCGGGAAGAGCCGGCGCCGGATCCGGCTGTTGATGCCGTCGGCCGCGACCACGAGGTCGGCCGCGACGGTGCTGCCGCCGTGGCTCACCCTGATCCGCTCGGGGGCGCTGGTGTCGAGGTCCGTCACCTCCGCGCCGATCACCAGGGACTCGGCGGGCAGGGCCTCGCGCAGGATCCGGTGCAGGTCCGCCCGGGGGATGCCGACGATCGGCGCGCCCAGCTCGCGCTCCAGCGCCGCACCGTCCATCGCGGCGAGGCGGCGGCCGTCCGGTGTGCGCGTGCCGCCGGTGTACTGGCGCCGGGATGCCGCCTCGATCGCCTCCGCCACGCCGAGCGCCGCGAGTGCCCGCATCCCGTTGGCGGCCAGGGAGATCCCGGCGCCGGCGTCGTCCAGGACGGCTGCCCGCTCGATCACGGTCACCTGCCATCCCGCCAGCCGGAGCCCGATCGCGGCGGCCAGTCCGCCGATCCCGCCCCCGACCACCACCGCGCTGTTGCCGCTGCTCATGCCCGGTCCCTCCCCTGTCGTCGCACCGCCTTCTACAGCTGTAGAAGGAGCGTACTACGGGCTTACGGGAAGCGGTGGACGGGTGGGGGCGGGGCTGGTGGGCGGGTGCTGGGGGCGGGGTGCCGCTCCGGTAGAAAGGGGGGATGCGGCGAGATCGGGACCGGGGCCAGGGGCAGGGCGAGGGGAAGGGGCAGGAGCGGGGCGGCGCGGGCGCTGCCGCGAGGCCGGACCGGCGGACCGTGCTGGCGGACGCGGCGATCGGCGTGCTCGCGGACGCGGGCGTGCGGGGGCTGACCCACCGGGCGGTGGACGCGGCGGCCGGGCTGCCGGTCGGTACCACCTCGGCCTATCTGCGGACCAGGCAGGCGCTGCTGACCGCGCTGGTGCGACGGCTGGTCGAACTGGACCAGGGCGAGCTGCAGGCCCTGGGGGAGCGGGCGGTGCTTCGCTCGGCGGACGAACTGGTGCAGAGCATCCGGGAGTTGATGCGTCATCGGCTGACCGGCGAGGGGCGGCGGCGCTCGCTGGCCCGGTACGCCTGTGCGGTGGAGAGCGTGCGCGACCCCGAGCTGCGGGAGATCCTGGTGCCGCGGGAGAACGCCGGGCGAGCCGTCGTCCGGGCCTTCCTCGCGGATCAGGGCGTGGCCGATCCGGACGGGCGGACCGCCACCCTGCTGGCCTGCATCGACGGGCTGGTCTTCGACCGCCTGGTCGGCGGCGGTGAGACCGGGCCCGACGAACTCCAGGGGCTGGTGGCGGCTGCCCTCCGCGGCGCGACCGGCGGTTAGCGGGTTCCGGGTTCGCCGGGACTCCCCCTTCCCGATGGCCAACTCCGCGGCGTAGCCGGCCAGCAGGATGCGCCGCGTGTTCCGGAAGCGCTGCTCGGAGTCCAGGCCCTCGCCGGTGGCGAAGGCCTGGGCAAGGTGGGGGTAGGCGGTTCCGTCCAGGGCGGTGAACTGCTCGGGCCGGGGTGACACCGAAAGCCCACGGCCCGGTCGACCGTCGCCGTTCATCCAGCGGGTTTGCTTGAACCACCATCAGGTCAATCAACCGTCAAGTTGGTTCATTCACAGAATGTTCCGGGGGAGAACGACAGGAAAGTCAGGAACAATTCCGCCGCCACGAGGTCTTCACAGGGAGATCTCAGACTGACAGGCTGGGGCCGCCCTTTCAGTACGGAGGAGGTTCCTTGTCCCGCATATCCACGTTGGCCGGAGCGGTCACCTGCGCGCTCGCCCTTGTCACCGGAACCGCTGTGGCCGCCTCGGCCGCGCCGATCGACCAGGCCCCGGGTGCGGCGGCCGCCGAAGCGAAGGTCGACCCCATCGACTGGAAGCCTTGCAACCCCGACCCGACCAAGCCGGACCCGGGCGGCTTCGACTGTGCCGTCTACCCCGTGCCGCTGGACTACGACGACCCGTCGGGCCAGAAGGTCGGCATCGCCATGATGCGGCACCGCGCCAGCGACCCGGCCAAGCGGATCGGTTCGCTGTTCCTCAACCCGGGCGGCCCCGGCGGCAGCGGTTACCTGTGGGCGACCACCACCCGCTTCGGCGCCGAGGTGCAGTCCAAGTTCGACCTGGTCGGCTTCGACCCGCGCGGGGTGGCCCGGAGCAACCCGCTCAAGTGCTTCAAGACCCAGGAAGAGGCCGACGCGGTCAACAACCGCATGGTGGGCGTGCCCGTCACCAAGGCCGAGGTCGACGAGACCCTGGACGCCGACCAGGACTACACCGACGCCTGCAGCAAGAACGCCGGCCCGCTGATCGAGCACATGTCGACCATCAACGTGGTCCGTGACCTCGACCGGATGCGCCGCGCCGTCGGCGACTCCCAGCTGACCTTCGCCGGGTTCTCCTACGGCACCCTGATCGGGTCCACCTACGCCGCCATGTACCCGAACAAGGTGCGCGCGGTCATCGTCGACGGCAACGTCGACCCCAACCTGCGCCTGCACAACGGCCTGGAGTACGACCGCCAGCGGGCCGGCGGCTTCGAGATCGCCCTGGACGAGTTCCTCAAGCGCTGCCAGACCGCCGGTGCCCCGCGCTGCGCCTTCGGCGACGGTGACACCCGCGCCAAGTTCGACGCGCTCCGCGACCACCTGCGGGCCAGCCCGATCACGCTGTCGAACGGCTCCCAGGTGACGCTGAGCAGCTTCACCAGCGAGGTGGCCAGCGCGCTGTACTCGCAGGCCAAGCTGGCTCCGCTGGCGAAGTCGCTGCAGGCCACCTACCAGGTGATGCAGAAGCCGGCCGCGGCCGCCCTGGTGGCGCCGAAGGCGAACGTCTCCGACGACGAGGCCAACCAGCTCACGGTGAACGTGCCGCGCGCGCTGCGCGAGGCGCCGGCCGACTCCGAGTACGCCGGTGACGACTCCTACATGGGCGTCAACTGCCAGGACAAGCCGTACCCGTCGAACGACCGGGTGTTCGCCAACGCCGCCCGTGCGTGGGAGAAGGAGTCGCCGACCTTCGGCCGCTACCAGGCCTTCGACGCGCCGGCGTGCGCGAGCTGGCCGGCCCCGGCCCGGGACGCCGAGCGCTTCACCGGCCCCTGGAACAAGAAGACCTCCAACACCGTGATGGTGATCGGCAACCTCTACGACCCGGCCACCCAGTACAAGTTCGCCCAGCGGATGCAGCAGGAGCTGGGCAACGCCGTGCTGGTCAGCGTCGACTCCATCGAGCACTGCGCCGTCGGCCGCAGCAAGGCGCTGAACGCGCTGGTCACCCGCTACCTGGTGGACGGCACCGCGCCGAAGCCGGGCCAGCTGCTCAAGCCGGACGCCGAGATCTTCCCGGCGGCCTGAGGGATCTCCCCTCGAACGACCGGCCGTTGAGGCCGGGGCTGTGGTGGTCGACGATCCCGTCGGCCACCACAGTCGTGTGCGGCGGCCCGGGCTCCGGGGCGGGCGGGGGCGCTGGAGCGCACGGAGGGCGAAGAGCGCGCGGAGACGGTGGAGAAAGCGGCGGCAGATCGTCATCGAACCTCCCGGTGGAGCGGATTCCTGCGACGTGCGTTGGACCGTAGTCGATGCCACTGACAATCGGCACGCGATTCGACGGTTCACCAGCTCACGCGCAGAGACCGGGAAATGACGTACGGCCGCATGGATGCGCACATGAATTCACGAAGCCGAATACGGCTGTCGGCGTGCCGCTCGCCGTACTCTCCCGAACCGGGAACGCGGGGGAGGCGCATGCGCATCAGGGCGAGGCCGAGCCGCGGGGTGCGGTCGGCTGCACCGCCCGCCGCACCCCGGCCCGCAGTCCCGCCCGCAGTCCCGCCCGCAGTCCCCCGCAGTCCCCCGCAGTCCCCCGTAGCCCTGGCCCGCCGTCGTCAGGCGGCCTGCTCCGTGCCCTCCTCGACGATCCGGCCGTCGTGGAGTTCGATGACCCGGTCGGCGAGGTTCATCAGCGTCGGGTCGTGGGTGGCGACCAGAACGGTGACGCCCTCGCTGCGGACCACGGCGCGCAGCAGCTCCATGATCGAGCGGCCGGTCTCCGAGTCCAGCTGGCCGGTGGGCTCGTCGGCGATGATCAGGCCGGGGTCGTTCGCCAGCGCGCGGGCGATCGCGACGCGCTGCTGCTGGCCGCCGGAGAGCTCGCCGGGCCGCTGGTTGGCGTGGTCGGCGAGGCCGACCAGGGCGAGCAGGGTGTGCGCGCGCTCCTCGCGCTCGGCCGGCGGGACCTTGCGCAGTCGCATCGGCACGCCGACGTTCTCGGCGGCGGTGAGCATCGGGATCAGTCCGAAGGACTGGAAGACGAATCCGATCCGCTCCCGCCGCAGGGCGAGCCGGCCGTCCTCGTCGAGGCCGCCGAGGTCGATGCCGTCCAGGGCGATGCTGCCGCTGGTCGGCGCGTCCAGGCCGCCGACCAGGTTGAGCAGGGTGGTCTTGCCGGATCCGGAGCGGCCCTTGAGCGCGGTGAGTTCACCGCGCTCGATGGAGAAGTCGATGCCGCGCAGGGCGTGGACGGTCCGCTCCCCGCTGCCGAAGCTGCGCCGCAGATCGGACACGGCCACCATCGGGCCGGTGGCCGTCAGGGTGGTGTCGGCGGCCTGGTCTTGCGTCATGCGGCGTCCCCCTGGGGTGGTGACTACCCGGTTCTGTCCGGGTCAACGGATGAGGTGGTTTCGTGGGTTCAATCTCCCGATCAGAGAATTCGAAAAAGAGAAGTTCCCTGGTCAGAAGGAGGTCGGCGAACTCGAAGTCATGAAGTGTGCATGGCATTTCAGTGGCTTCTCCCCGCTGGGGATGTCGCCAATACAAGGAATTTGCTCATTGCTTACTTGATTCGCGCAAGTCCCTTCCGTTCTCGGATCGAATCTGACAGCATCGTCCGCTATCCGGCGACCGAATGCCGGTGATCACTGCGCCGGTACGCCCGTGGGGTGCCCGTCCGTGACCGATGAGGGTCCGGGACGGATCGACGGGTGGGGGCTGGATCGCGACCGGGTCTGAGACCGGGGGAGGAACTTGATGCTCGGCTTCGTCGTGCGCAGAGTGCGCGGGCGACTGCCGCTGGCTGCTGCCGTCCTGCTGACGGTACTGATCACCACGGCGGTACTGACCGCTCTGGTGACCTTCAACAGCAGTGTCGGCCAGGCCGGCCTGCGGCAGGCGCTCCAGGGGCCGGGCCATGCCCGGACCGCTGTGGTGGTGACCGCGGAACACGGCTCCGACCAGCGGCAGAAGGACGAGGAGGCGCTCGCCTCCTACCGGCAGAAGCTCTTCGGCGACCTACCGGTCCACACCGACAGCCTGCTGCGCAGCCGTTCCTTCGGCCTGGCGGGCGGTGACGCCCCGGCGGCCGGGAACGCTGCGGCCCCGGCCGCGCCGTCGGGAGGTCAGTCCGGCACGGACAAGGTCGACCTGACGGTCCTTGCGGATCTCGACCGCTCCCGGGTGAGCCTGGTCGCCGGTGCCTGGCCGGGTGCCGTCACCGGGCCGGTCCGCTCCGCGGCCGCGCAGGTCGCCGTGCCGCAGACCATGCTGGCCCGGCTCGGCCTGACCGCCCAGGCGCTGCCCGTGGACGTCCCGCTCACCGACCGGCTCGACGGCACGGCGCTGATCGTCCGGGTCACCGGCGTCTACCGGGCCGCCGATCCGTTCGCCGCGTACTGGCGCATCGACCCGGTCGGCGGCCACGAGGTCGAGACCGGCGGATTCACCACCTACGGCCCGATGATGGTCGACCCGAGCGCCTTCGCGGCCGGCGCCCTGCCGCAGAGCAGCCGCGGCTGGCTGCTCGACGCCGACTTCGCGGGCGTCGACCAGGACACGGCCGAGGCCATCGGCGGCCGGGTCCAACCCCTGGCGGACGACCTGCGGAAGGCCTCCAGCCTCAGTGCCACCACCGAACTCCCCGATCTGGTGCACGAGTTGTCGGCCAGTCTGATGGTCGCCCGGTCCACCCTGCTGATCGGCGCGCTGCAACTCGCCGTACTCGCCACCGCGGCCCTGCTGCTGGTGGTCCGGCTGATCTCGACCCGCCAGGAGCGGGAGAACGAACTGCTCGCCGCCCGCGGCGCCTCCGGTGCCCGGCTCGGCGGTTTCACCGCCCTGGAGTCGGTGCTGCTCGCCCTCCCGGCCGCGCTGTTCGCACCCCTGCTCACACCGTTCCTGGTCCGCGTCCTGGCCGGCCTCGGCCGCGCCCACCAGGTCGCCCTGGACACCCGGTTGGGCTGGACGCTCTGGCCGGTGGCCGTGCTCTGCGCCCTGCTGTGCATCGCGTTGGCCAGCGCGCCCGGCCTGCTGCGCGGTGCCGGTGCCGCACTGCGCCGCAAGGCCGGCCGCCGCCAGGCGGTGGTCTCCGGCATCGCCCGCAACGGCGGGGACCTCGCGGTGCTCGCCCTGGCCGTGCTCGCCTACCAGCAACTCGACCAGTACGGCGGCGGACTGTCCGCCGACTCCTCCGGCCGGCTCGGCGTCGACCCGCTGCTGGTCGCCACCCCCACCCTGGCACTGTGCGCGGGAACACTGGTGGTGCTGCGGCTGCTGCCGCTGGTCGCCCGGCTGGGTGCCCGGGTCGCCGCCCGGGGCAGCGGCCTCGGCCCGGCCATGGTCGGCTGGCAGCTGTCCCGTCAGCCCGCCCGCGCCAACGGGCCGGTGCTGCTGCTGGTGATGGCCGTGGCCACCGGGGTGCTCGCGCTCGGCCAGCACGCCACCTGGACCGACTCCCAGCGCGACCAGGCCGCCTTCGACACGGCCGGGGGCCTGCGCATATCCGCCGCGCACACCGCGCTGATGGGCCAGGGCGGACGCTACGGCGCACTGCCCGGCGGCGACCGGCTGATCCCGGTCTACCACGAGCAGCAGCCGCTCCAGAACGGCACGGGCCAGCTGCTCGCCCTGGACACGGCCGCCGTGGCCGACCGCGTCCCGATCCGCGCCGACCTGCTCGACGGGGCCGACCGGGCGGCGGTGTTCGGCCCGCTCGCCCAGCCGGCGCCGACCGCTGCCAAGGGCGGGGTCCCGCTCCCCGGCCGCCCGCTGCGGATCGACGCGGACCTGTCCATCCGGCAGACGGTCGACAACACGGGCCTGTACACCGGCCGGTACCCGATGGCCCCCTCCCCGCCGGAGGTGACCCTGCTGCTGCGGGACCGCAACGGCTATGTCCACAAGGCCCCGTTCGTCGGCCTCCCGGTCAGCGGCCGGCAGCACGCCTCGGCCCCGCTGACCACCCTGGTCGACGCGCCGATGGGCTCCGTCGCCGCGCCGCTGACCCTGGTCGGCGCGACCGTCTCCTACAGCGACCGGGCCGAGGGCGCGGTGACCGTCGGTCGGCTGGCCGTCTCGGACAGCGCCGACGGCCCCGCGACCGAGGTCCCGGTGCCGGCCGGCCTCTCCTGGAAGGGGGACCTGGTCGACGGTCCGGCACCCAAGAGCGGGGAGCCCCCGTTCGTCACCGTCGCGCCCGAACCCGCGGACACCGGGCGGCTGTTCACCGCGGCCTACCGCTTCGCGAGGGGCACCGGCGTCTCCCTGCGGGCCGTCCTCGGCGTCGCCGGGACGGACGCTCCGACGACCGTGTCCGGCGTCGCCACCAAGGACTACCTGAAACTCATCGGCGGCTCCGCCGGCGACGTCGTCCGGGTGCCGTTCGCCGGGGGCGTCGTCCCGGTCAAGATCACCAAGGCGGTCGAGGCCGTGCCGGTCGGCGGCCGCAGCGCACTGGTCGTCGACCTCGACACCGTGGGGCGGCTCCTGGCCGCGCAGGGCCGGGTGCTGCCCAGCCACGCCGAGTGGTGGCTGCCGGCCACCGGGCCCGACGACCGTGCTCCGGCCGAACTGGCCGCCGCGCTGCGGGCCGCCCCGGGCACCCAGGACGTCCAGCTCCACGAGGAGGTCACCGAGGGGATGCTCAGCGACCCGGTGGGCGCCGCCCCGCAGAACGCGCTGATGGCCATCGCGCTCGTCACCGCCCTGCTCGCCGCGATCGGCTTCGTCGCCGCCGTGGCCGGCTCCGCCCACGAGCGCGCCCGGGACTCCGCGCTGCTGCTCGCCCTGGGCGCGCCGCGCAAGCAGGTCACCCGCACCGTCGCGGCCGAACAGGCGCTGCTGGTCGGGCTCGGCGGGACGGTCGGGCTCGCCCTCGGCGCCCTGCTGGTCCACCTGATCGTCCCGTTCGTGGTCCTGACACCCACCGCCCACCGCCCCCTGCCCGAGGCCCTGATCGACCTGCCCGTCGGCCAGGCCCTGCTGTTCGCGGCCGCGATCGCCGTAGCCCCGCTGCTGTCGGCCTTCCTGATCGGACGCCGCCGTCGAGACGTGGCCAACCGGCTGCGCCACGTGGAGGAGATGTGACCACCCAGGCCGGCACCCGCGTGCCCGCCCCCGACACCGCCCACCGCCCGGCCCTCCGGCCCGCGCGCTGGGTCCCCACCCGGCTGCGGGCGAACCCGTCGGCCGCGCTGCTGATGGCGGTGCTCGCGTTCGTCACCGTCTTCCTGGCGGCGGCCTTCCCGCGGATCGCGGACCGGGGCGCGGACGCGGCGCTCCGGGACTTCGTCGGCCAGAAGGGCCTCAACGCGACCAGCCTCCAGGTCACCTCCCGGACGCAGGGCGACGACAACGCCGTCGTGCTCGACCGGGTGCAGCGGAAGCTGACCGAGACGGTCGGCCGGCAGCTGACGCTGGCCCAGGCGGGCCAGGCCCACGGCGCCCGGGCCCTGAGCGGGCGCAGCATGCGCAATCGGGAGTACGTTCGGATCTCGGACAACACCGACCCCGAGCTCGGCCTGTTCTACCTCCAGGACCTGGCCGGCCGGGCCACCCTCACGGACGGCACCTGGCCGACCCCAGGCAGCGGCGACGGTCCGCTGCCGATCGTGCTGAGCAGGGCGGCCGCCGACACCCTCCACATCAAGCTCGGTGACGTCATCGACAACGGCGTGGACGGACCGGGCGCCCAGCGGACCACCGTGGTGGTCGGCCTCTACCGGATCAACGACCCCCAGGACCCGTTCTGGGACAACCTCGGCTGCCCGGCCCGGGCCTGCCTCAAGCCGGTGCCCGAGCACGAGCACTGGGCGACCAGCGGGTTCGTCGACGGCGGCAGCCTGCCCGCGCTGGCCCGCTGGGGCGCGGGGGCCGAGAACTTCTGGCGGCTGCCCGTCGACCCCGCCTCGCTGCGCGCCGACCGGCTCGCCCGGACCAGGACCGTGGTCAGCTCCATCCTGACCGGGCCCGGTGCCACCGCGCTGTCCAGCGCCACCCTGCGCGGCGACCTGCGGACCGGCTCCAGCCTCCCCGACATCCTGAGCCGGGCGGACGACCGTTACCGGGCGTCGTTGCCGCTGAGCACGATCGGTCCGGCCGGGGTCGCGGGGGTCGCCGTCGTGGTGCTGTTCCTGGCGGCGGCGTTGACCACCGACCGGCGCGGCGCGGAGATCCGGTTGCTGCGGGCCCGTGGTGGTTCGCGGACCGGGGTGCTGGGCCGGCTGGTGGGTGAGGGGGCGGTGACGGTGCTGCCGGCCGCGGTGGCCGGTGCGGCGCTGGCGGTGGTGCTGCTGCCGACGCCGCGGTGGGAGGGCGCGGTGCTGGCGGCGGCGGTGGCGGCGCTGATCGCGGTGCTGGCCTTCCCGGCGCGTGCGGCGCTGTTGTGGTCGCGTCGGCGGGCCGTGGGCGGTCGGCGTCGGCTGGTGGGCGAGCTGGCGGTGCTGGCGGTCACCGTCGCGGCCGTGGCCGAGGTCAGGCGCCGGGGTGTGGGCACCGGTGGCGGGCTGGATCCGCTGCTGGTGGCCGCGCCGCTGCTGCTCGCGGTGTCGGGTGGGCTGGTGCTGGCGCGGATCGAGCCGGTGGCGGTCGGCCGGCTGGCGGCGCTGGCCGGGCGGGGCCGTGGCCTGATCGCGTTCCTGGGCCTGGCCCGGGCGGCCCGGGACAGTACGGGGCGGCGCCGGCCCTCCGTGCTGCCGTTGCTCGCCCTGCTGATCGCGGTGACCACCACCGGGTTCGGTGCCACGGTGCTGGACACCGTCGACCACGTCCGCACCCGGGCCGCGCGGATCGCCACCGGCGGGGACATCGGCGTCTCCCTGCCCGACTACGCCACCCTCGGCGACTCCTTCACCAAGGCCGCCGACGCCCTGCCCGGCGTCCACGCCTCCACCGGTGCGTGGGTCGAGCCCAAGGCCCGCTTCGTCGGCGCCGACCAGGACTACACCGAGGCCTACCTGGTGGTGGTGGAGCCGGCGGCCTACGCCGAGATCTCCCGCACGGTCGGGGTCGGCGAGTTCGACCCGGCGAAGCTGGCCGCCGCCCCCGGCGGCCGGGACACCCCGGTGCCCGCCCTGGTCAGCCGCGATCTGACCAGGCGACTGGCCGCCGGACCGGCCCAGGTGCGCACGCCCAACGGCAACGCCCTGCACCTGAGCGTCGCCGCGACCGTCGCCGCGACCCCGGCCCTGCCGGACCCGGGCAAGCCCTTCGTCGTGGTTCCGGCCGGTCCGGCCTGGGAGCGCCTGCCGGACGCGAAGCGGGTGAACAAGTGGTTCGCCGTCGGGGACATCGACCCCGAGCAGGTCAGGTCGGCCCTGCGGGACAACGGCGGCGCCCAGCCGACGGGTCTGGCCAAGCTGGTCGCGGACGACGCCGCGGCCGCCGGCAAGGCCACCCACGGCCTGCCCGTGGGGTACACGGTGCACAGCAGCGCGGAGACGGCCACCGCGCTCGGCGACGATCCCTTGCAGCACGCCGCCGAGCGGCTGTTCTGGTACGCGGCCGCCGCCGGAGCCGGCTACGCCCTGCTCGCCGTCCTGCTGACACTGTTCCGCGCCGCACCCGACCGCACCGCCGTCCTCGCCCGCCTGCGCACCATGGGGCTGCGCCCCCGCCAGGGCCTGGCACTGATCATCACCGAGGCACTGCCGCAGACCCTCGCGGCCGCCGCCGGCGGCGGCCTGGTCGCCCTCGCGGCCGTCGCCCTGCTCGGCGGCGCCTTCGACATCTCCACCCTGGTCGGCGCCAAGGTCGGCGACGTCATCACCCCCGCCCTCCTGCCCGTCCTGCTGCCCACCGCGGGCCTGGCCCTGCTGGTCGGCCTCGGCATCGTCCTGGAGACCCTCGTCGCCGGACGGCGCCAGATCGCCACCGAACTCCGAGCGGGGGAACAGTCATGACACCGCAACGGGCACCGGTCGGGGCCGGCGCCGGGGGAACCACCTGCACCGGACCGACCGGACCGACCGGACCAACCGGACCGACCAGCCGGATCGCACAGACCGACCGCACCGACCGCACCGACCGGACCCGCCGGACGCACCGGACCGTCGAGACAGGAGAGCAGCCGTGAAGAGCACTTCCCAGGAGCGGCCGGCGGTCGAGGCGCCCAGCCTGCAGGAGCTCCGGCAGCGGGCCCTGGCCGCCGCCTCGCCCCAGGCCTACGGAGCGGGCGCGGCCATCGTCTGCGACCGGCTGGTCCGGATCTTCAGCGCCGAGGGGATCGAGGTCCAGGCCCTGCAGGGCCTGGAGCTGACTATCCAGCAGGGCGACCTGGTCGCGCTGGTCGGCGCCTCCGGCAGCGGCAAGTCGACCCTGCTGACCATCCTGGCCGGCCTCGACGTGCCGACCGCGGGCACCGCCACCGTCGCGGGCTGCGACCTGCTGGAGATGTCCGCCAAGGAGCGGCTGCGCTACCGCCGCGAGGTGGTCGGCTTCATCTGGCAGCAGACCGCCCGCAACCTGCTGCCGTTCCTGACCGCCGCCGAGAACGTCGCGCTGCCGATGCAGTTGCGCGGCCGACGGAGCGGGGCGACCGGCTCGAAGCAGCAGGCCGCCCGGGTGGCCGAGCTGCTGGAGGCCCTGGAGATCGGGGACCTCGCCCACCGGCGCCCCAACGAGCTCTCCGGCGGTCAGCAGCAGCGGGTCGCGATCGCGGTGGCGATGGCCAACAACCCGCCGGTGCTGCTCGCCGACGAGCCGACCGGTGAGCTGGACTCCGAGACCGCGGGGGTGATCTTCGAGTCCTTCCGCACCGTCAACCGGGAGCTCGGCACCACCGTCGTGATCGTCACCCACGACCCGATGGTCGCGGGCGAGGTCCGCCGCACGGTGGCCATCCGGGACGGGCGGACCAGCAGCGAGGTGCTGCGCCGCACCGTGACGGACGAGCACGGTGAGGAGTCGGTCAGCGAGCGCGAGTACGTGATGCTCGACCGCGCCGGCCGGGTCCAGCTGCCCGTCAAGTTCCTGGAGTCGCTGGGCATGGAGCACCGGGTGGCGGTCGATCTCGCGGCCGACCACATCGAGGTCCGCCCGGACGACCTCGCGGGGAGCTGAGATCGCGGGGTGCTGAGGGGCGGCGACTCAGCTGTCGCCGCCCATCCGCGGGAAGAGGCCGCTGCCCTCGGCCTCCTGCCGGAGGTCGGGCGGCGCGGTTCCGCCGGCGCGCTCCCCCCGGGAGGGCGCGGTGCAGCGGGCGAAGAGGAACAGGGCACCGGCCGCCGCGGCGAGGATGCCGAGCGCGGTCAGGACGCGTAGCCAGGTCAAGGGGTGCCTCCTGGAGGCGGTGCGAGGGAGCGCCGCCGGGGTGTATCGGCAGCTCGGCCCGCACGGTCGAGTGCCCACGGTGGGGGTTCTTCCCGTCGACTGGTGCGCAACAGGTGGCCTACGCGGGCGCTCGAAGCACCGGAGGGGCGCGTCACATGGTTTCGCGCGCCCCCGTGGCGGTGACGGGCCGCCCGCTCCGCTCCTCGGCCAGCGCGCGCAGGGCCGCTACGTCGGGCTTGCCCAGCCCGGTCAGCGGGATCGCCGGGAGGAGCAGGACGGTGTCCGGGACGCACCGGGCGTCCCCGCGCTCCCCGGCCCAGTGGCGCAGCTGGTCGGCCGTCACCCGGGCGTGCGGAGCCACCGCGACCGCGGCGTGGACGCGCTCCAGGCGGTCCGGGTCGGTGCTGGTGAACATCACCGCCTCCCGGACGTCCGGATGGCTGCGCAGCGGCTCCTCGACCTGATGGGGGAACACATTGTGCCCCTCGACAACGGCCATCGCGTCCCGTCGGCCCGCCACCGTCAGATAGCCCGCCGCGTCCAGGCTGCCCAGGTCCCCGGTGTGCAGCCAGCCCTCCCGCAGCACCCGTGCGGTCAGCTCCGGATCCCGCCAGTACCCGGCCATCGCGGTCGGGGTGCGGACGCAGATCTCCCCGGTCCGGCCCGGCGGCAGCGGCGCGCCCTCCTCGTCCAGGATCCGCACCCCGGTGTCCGGGTACGGGCGCCCGGCCGTGGTCAGCAGCCGGGGGTCCAGGTGTTCGTCCGGGCTCAGCCGGGAGACCGGCCCGCACTCCGTCAGGCTGTACGTCTGGTGCAGCACCCGGCCCAGCCGCCGGGTCGCCTCCGCCAGCCGGCGCGGCGAGGGCGGGCAGCCCGTGTAGCCGACCCGGCGCAGGCTGCCGGTGTCCGCCACGGCCAGCGACGGGTCGTCCAGCAGCCGGTAGAGCAGGTGCGGCGGCAGGTACACCCGGGACACCCGGTGCCGCTCCACCGCCGCGAGCACCTCCTCGGCCGCGAAGCCCTCCTGCAGCACCACCGTGCCCCCGGCCGCCAGGGCGAGGTCCGCACTCGTGCCGCCGCCGTGCGCCAGCGGGGTGCAGAGCAGGAAGGACGCCCCGGACAGCAGTGCGGGACGGGGCGGACGGGCGAAGCGGCGCAGCACGCCCTTCGGCCGGCCGGTGGTGCCACTGGTGAACCGGATCGCCATCACGTCCTCGGGGCGGCAGCGCGGCTCCAGCGGGGCGGCGGAGCAGGCCGCGGCGAGCTCCACGAGGTCCGTGCCGAAGGCCGTCGGGCCGAGGGCGAACACCCCCGCGGCGGGCAGCGCCCGCGCCACCGCCCCGGCCGCCGCGGCGTACCGGAGGGGGTCGAAGACCAGCACCGCGGTCTCGGCGAACCCGGCCAGCGCCACCAGTTCGGCGACCGGGAGGTCCGGGCCGGGCATCGCCACCCGGCAGCCCAGCAGATTGGCCGCCAGCCGGACCAGCACCGCCTCCGGGGTGTTCCCGGCGAGCACGGTGACGCCGTCCCCGGGCCCGAGCCCGGCCCGCTCCAGCGCGCGGGCCGTCCGGAACACCGAGTCCAGGCAGTCCCGGGCGGTCAGCGCCGTGGCGCCGCAGGACAGGGCCGTCCGGCCCGGATCCCGCGCCAGTCCGTCCAGCACCAGCCCGGTGTACGTCCCGCCGGCCTCTGTCATGCCCACCCTTTCCGCGACTGACGACGCGTCAGTCTAGGGCGCGGCGGCACCACGGGTGCCCGGTGGGTGGGTCCCGCTCCTTGCGTCGGGCGGCGGGAACACCGGGGTGGGGGCGTCGGCGTCGCGCCGGCGCGGGCGTCCGGCTTGTTAGGGTCGGCGGTCGATCGGACAGGGAACGGGGAGCGGTGGACAGCGGCGAAGCGGGGACGGCCGGCACGGCGGAGCTGGCGGGGGTGGCGGTGCTGGCGCCGCGTGGGGTGCTGGACCTGCGGGGCGAGGCCGGGGCGCCGTTCGTGGTGGGGTACCCGGCCGGGGCCGTGGTGGTGGTGTCGGGCCTGCCGGGGGCCGGCAAGAGCACGCTGCTGCGCCGCTGGTCGGCCGGTGGCGAGGCCGCGACGGTGGACCCGCGGACGGTGCACGAGGCCTGCGAGGCGGTGATGCCCGCGCGCCTGCCGTACGCGGTCTACCGGCCGTGGGCCCGACTGGAGCACTTCCGGCTGCTGCGGAGCTCGGTGCGGCGGGGCGGACCGCTGCTGGTGCACGACTGCGGCAGCCGCGCCTGGATGCGGCGTTGGCTCGCCCGGGAGGCCGGGCGGCAGGGCCGCGAACTCCACCTGGTGCTGCTCGACGTCGGCGCCGCCACCGCCCTCGACGGCCAGCGGGCGCGCGGACGGCACGCCTCAGCCCGGGTGTTCGCCCGGCACCGCCGGGGCCTGGCCGTGCTGTCGGCGGAGTTCACCCGGCACGCCCGGTCCGGCGGACCGCCGCCGACCCCGGAGGCGGCCTCCGTACTGCTGCTGGACGGCGTCTCCCGGTCGAGGGCGGCGGCGGTCGCCTTCGGGGCGGTGCGCTGAGGATCAGTCGCGGGCCAGGCGTTCCGTGGCCGACCGTCGGCCCGGGGGTGGTGGAGCACGGCATGATGGTCCGTCCGGAGTCGCGGAGGGGGATCGGGAGGATGGTGGACGGCGTGGAACGGGGCGTTCCCGAGCGGGTGTTGGCGGCCGAGCGGGGCGCCGCCCGGCTTGGGTTCGGGAGGAGCTGCACCCGGGAGGTCGGCCGGCTGCTGGCGTTCGCCGCGGCGGCGAAGCCGGGCGGGACGGTCGCCGAGAGCGGCACGGGTGCGGGCGTCGGCACGGCCTGGCTGCGCAGCGGGCTCGGCCCGGGCGGACGGCTGGTCACCGTCGAGCGGGACGGGCGACTGGCCCGGGAGGCGGCGGCGTTGTTCGAGGGGGACGAACGGGTGCGGGTGCTGCACGGGGACTGGCGGCTGCTGGAGGATCACGCCCCGTTCGACGTGTTCTTCTGCGACGGCGGCGGCAAGCGCGACCACCCCGACCGGGTGGTCGACCTGCTCGCCCCCGGCGGTCTGTTGCTCCTGGACGACTTCACGCCCTCGCCGCACTGGCCGCCCCGCTACGGCGGTGAGGTCGACCAGCTGCGCCTGCACTACCTGACGCACCCGGCGCTGGAGGCGAGCGAGGTGCTGACCACGCCCGGGAGTTCGGCCGTGCTGGCGGTGCGACGGGCCTGATCACGGCACGGTGCGGGGGATGAGTGGAGGGGATGATGGGGGCATGGTGACGATCGAGACCTCCCGGCTGATCCTGCGGCGCTGGCGCGAGAGCGACGTGCCGGTGATGGCCGAGGTGCACGCGGACCCCGAGGTGATGCGGTGGATCGGCGACCGGCGGGTCCTCACCCCGGAGCTGAGCCGTGCGGCGATCGAGCGGTGGGAACGGGCCTGGGAGGACGAGGGCTTCGGGTTGTTCGCGGTGGAGCTGCGCGGGACCGGTGAACTCGCCGGGTTCACCGGCCTGGCGGTGCCGCGGTTCCTGCCCGAGGTGCTGCCCGCCGTCGAGATCGGCTGGCGGCTGGGCCGGTCGTTCTGGGGCCGGGGCATCGCGACCGAGGCGGCGACGGCGGCGCTGCGGTTCGGCTTCGAGGACTGCGGGTTGGAGCGGATCGTCAGCATCGCGCAGATCGGCAACACCGCCTCCGAGCGCGTGATGGCCAAGCTCGGTCTGCGAGCCGAGCGGGAGACCACCGTCCCCGGCAACGGCAACGCCGTCCGTGTCCACGAACTGACTCGCGCGCGGTACCTGGCCCGGGCGTCCTGACCGGGAAAACCGCTGGCCCCGGCCGGTGTTCTGCTCCTAGGCTCGGCGGCGGTGGAACGCCGAGCACGGGGGAACGGATGAGCAGGGCCGAGGCCGTACGGGCCGTCAACGCGCTGGGGGAGCGCTGGGTGGAGCAGGCCGACCTGCGGCGGGGGCCGGTCCTGATGCCGGCGGGTGTCTGGCCGCTGCTCGGGCTGGTGGCCCCGGCCGGCAGCACCGCCGTCCGGGGCGAGTTGGCGCAGGCGCTCGGAGTGCCGGTCGCGGCCGCCGCCGAGCGCGCCCGCGACCTGCTCGGCCTGCTGCGGGACATCCCGGCGGTGCGCTCCGCGCTGGGGGTCTGGGCCGACGACCGGCTGCGGCTGCGCCCGGAGTGGCTGGCCTCCGTTCCGGCGGACCTGGTCGGGCGGTTGAGCGGTGACACGGAGCGGGACAAGAAGCTGCTGGACGCCTGGGCGAGCGAGCAGACCGACGCGGCGATCGACGAGATGCCGGTCGAGTTGAATCCGGACAGCCGTCTGGTGCTGGCCTCGGCGCTCACCCTCCGGACGGACTGGATCCGACCGTTCCAGGACTCCGGCGGCTTCGGCGGGAACCACACGGACGACTGGGGCCGGCCCGTTCGCCACCTGACCGGGGCGACGCGTCTGCTGGACCGCGCGGCCCTGGTGGAGACGCCCGCGGGCCCGGTCACCGAGTTCCAGGTGCTCGGGTACGGCGACATCACCGTCCACCTGCTGCTCGGCGAGCCCGGAGCCGATCCGGGCGGCGTGCTGGCGGCCGGGATCGGGTCGCTCTCGCAGCGGTACCGCCGCACCACCGCCGACCGGCTGCCGGTCGGCACCACCGGCCCCGGGCTCTCGGTCGGCGCGCTGGCGCGGTACGAGCCGGCGGACCTGCTGACCGTGGGCGTCCCGCAGTTCACCGTGGCGGCCGAGCACGATCTGCTGGCCCGCAAGGAACTCTTCGGGCTGACGACGCTGAGCACCCCGTCCGAGACGGAGGACCGGCTGCCCGGGCTCCAGGTCGGCGGGCTGCCGCTGTTCGTCAACAGCGCGCGGCAGAAGGCCACCGCGACCTTCGGCGCCCGCGGGTTCCGGGCTTCCGCGGTGACGGCCGTCGGGATCATGTGCGGCGGCGCCGCGGCCGTGTCGCGGCCGCCGTTCCTGCAGCGCCACGTCAGCGTGGAATTCGGCCGCCCGTTCGGCTTCCTCGCCGTCCACCGGCTCTCCCGGCTGGTGCTGGCGGCGGGCTGGGTGACCGAACCGGACGCGGCCGTGGACCCCTGGGGGGTCGCACTGGACGAGTCCGAAGGGGACCGGTGAGGTCGGAGCGGAGCCCGTCCCCGGGAGCGCGAGCGGCCGACCGGAGTGCCGGAATCCGGGTCGCCCACCGTAACCGCCCCCGGTGGTGCGGGTGCACTGCGAGACTGGGGTGAGCAGAGTCCGTCACGGAGAGAGGTCACACCCCGCATGCCCAGCAGCGCAGCCGTCGACAACCCGTGGTTCCGCCGGTTCAACCCGTCCGACTTCGCTCCCGCCCGGATCGTGATCTTCCCGCACGCCGGCGGATCGGCCAGCTACTACATGGACTACGCCAACGCGCTCGCGCCGTACGCCGACGTGCTGGCCGTCCAGTACCCGGGCCGGCAGAACCGCTATGCGGAGCCGACGATCGACTCGGTGCCGGAACTCGCCGAGCAGGTCTACCAGGAGCTGCGCGGCTGGGTGGACCGCCCGGTCGTGTTCTTCGGGCACAGCATGGGCGCGGCGGTCGCCTTCGAGGTCACCCGTCGCTTCGCCCGGGACGGCCTGGCCGGGCCGGAGCGGCTGTTCGTCTCGGCGGGCCGCGCCCCGTCGCTGCCCCGGGACAGCGCGGTGCACCTGATGTCGGACGACGGCATGCTGGAGGAGATCGTCCGGCTCGGCGGCACGGACGAGCGGATCCTCGACGTGCCGGCCCTGCGCGAGCTGATCATCCCGGCGCTGCGGGCCGACTACACCGCCATCGAGACCTACCTGGCCGCGCCGGACGCCGCCGTTCCGCAGCCGATCACCGCCCTGGTGGGGGAGACCGACGCCAACGCCACGGTGGATCAGGTCGCCCAGTGGGAGCGGCACACCACCGGTGGGTTCAGCCTGCGGGTCTTCCCGGGCGGGCACTTCTACGTGGCGGAGCAGATCGACGCCGTGGTGCGGCTGCTCACCGCGCACCTGCGCGGCTGAGCGGTAGCGGGCCTCAACCGCCCGCCGCCGCCCGGCCGCTGCCCGTTTTCCGTCGGTCACCGGGAGCGGACAGCGGTCGGGCGGCCGGAGCCGGGCCGGGCGTCAGGTGGTGTAGGCGGAGTTGAGCCGGACGTACTCCTCGGTGAGGTCGCAGCCGTAGACGGTGAAGGCGCCGTCGGCGATGCCCAGGTCGATCCGGATCACCACCTCGTCGCCGCCGAGGTAGCGGCGGGCCGCTTCGAGCAGGGCGTCGCCCGGCTCCTCCGGGTACATCGGGAGCTCGTCGAAGCCGATCCGGACGGCGGCCGGGTCGATGTCGGTCTCGTCCCGGAGCTTGCCGACGGCCATGGTGATGCGGCCCCAGTTCGGGTCGGCCCCGTGCACGGCGGCCTTGACCAGCGGGGAGTTGACCACGCTCTTGCCGACGCGCTTGGCCTGGGCGGCGTCGCGGGCGCCGGTCACCCGGACCTCGATCAGCTTGGACGCGCCCTCGCCGTCCGAGGCGATCTCCCGTACGAGGTGCAACGCGCACTCGTACAGCGCCTGTTCGAAGGCGGCCGGGTCGACCGGGCCGGCCAGTCCGTTGGCGAAGAGCGCGGCGGTGTCGCTGGTGGAGGTGTCGGTGTCGATGCTGAGCGCGTTGAAGGTCCGGTCCATGACGCGGCGGAACAGGGCGTCGAGCTGGTCGGCGGGGAGGTCGGCGTCGGTGAAGAAGAAGGTCAGCAGGGTCGCCATGTCGGGTTCGATCATGCCGACGCCCTTGGCGATGCCGACCAGTACGGCGTCGCCGCAGCGGACCCGGACCTCCTTGTGGCGGGTGTCAGTGGTCATGATGGCCTTGGCCGCCGCGGTGTAATCGGCTTCCGGGAAGGGCCAGTTCAGGGCGGCGAGCCCGGCGCGGATGCCGTCCATGGGGTAGGGGCGACCGATCACACCGGTGGAGGCGATGACGAGCTCCTCCGGGGGGATCCCGACGATCCCGGCGACCCGGTCGCGGACCTCGGCGGCGTTGTCCGCCCCGGTGCGCCCGGTGGCGACGTTGGCGTTGCGGGACAGCACGACCATCCCGCGACAGGCCCCGAGGGCGGCCGCCCCGCGGCTGAGCAGGACGCTGGGGCCGGCGAAGCGGGAGCGGGTGAACACCGCGGCCGATCGGCAGGGGACTTCGGAGACGACGGCCGCGAAGTCGTCCTCGACGTCCTTGAGGCCCATGTTGGTCGTGACGGCGCGGAAGCCGCGGGGTGCGACGGGCTGCATGGTGGATCGATCCCTCTCCGAATGGTCCCGGCGCGGGTCGCGGTGGGCGAGCTCGAACCGTGAGTCGGCGAATAGATTTGCGGAGAACTGAATACATCAAGCGTTTCGGCGTGGTCAATGAGTTATCTCAGTGCATGACTATGCGAACTGGCTCGGTGGTCGGAGTGGCCCGCACGAGGACCCCGCGTTCCGTCGCGTCCGGCCCCTGCCGGTGGCCCGGCGGCTCGACTACTGTGCCTGGTTGATGCACCGTCAACGGATCGTCGACAGAGCCCGGGAGGCCGCCGCATGCGCCGGATCGCCGTCGTCGGAGCAGGCCAGGCCGGCCTCCAGCTCGCGCTCGGGCTGGTGGCCGACGGCTGCGAGGTGACGCTGGTCGCCGAGCGCACCCCGGACCAGCTGCGGGACGGGCGGGTGCTCTCCACCCAGGCGATGTTCGGCCCGGCGCTGCGGATCGAGGCGGCGGCCGGGCTGGACCTGTGGGCGGCCGAGGCCCCGGCCGTGGACTCGGTCGACGCGGCGCTGGTGGTACCGCCGGGCGTCCGCGCGCTGGAGTTCACCATGACCCTCGACGAGCCGGCCCGGTCCGTCGACCAGCGGATCAAACTGTCCCGCTGGCTGGAGCTGTTCGCCGAGCGCGGCGGCCGGGTCGAGTACCGCTCCCTGGACCGCGCCGGACTGCACGAACTGGCCCGCCGGCACCAGCTGACCGTGGTCGCGACCGGGCGCGGCGAGCTCGCCCGGATCTTCGAACGGGACCCCCGCCGCTCACCGTTCGACCGGCCGCAGCGCGCCCTGTCCTGCTTGTACGCGCACGGCGTCGGGGCACCCGACCCGGCCGCCGGGCCCAGGGCCCGGATGCACGCCCTGCCCGGCCTGGGCGAGCTCTACCTCCAGCCGGCCCTGACCCGCACCGGCCCGTGCGACATCCTGCTCTGGGAGGCGCTGCCCGGCGGCCCGTTGGACGTGTTCGGCGACGGGCCCGCGCCCGACGTCCACCTCGACCGGATCCGCGCCCTGCTGGCCGAGCACCTGCCCTGGGAGGCGGAGCTGTGGCGGGAGGCCGAGCCGACCGACGCCGGGGCCGGGCTGTGCGGCGCGGTCACCCCGACCGTCCGCCGTCCGGTGGCCGAACTGGGCTCGGGCGTCGACGCCGTGCACGTGCTGGGCCTGGGTGACGCGGTGGTGGTCAACGACCCGATCACCGGCCAGGGCGCCAACGGCGCCGCCCGCGCGGCGCAGGCGTACCGGCGGGCGATCGGCGAGCACGGCGACGCCCCGTTCACGGCGGACTGGATGTGCCGCACCGCCGAACGGTTCTGGCAGCGGCACGCCCGCCACGCCGTCGACTTCACCACCGCCCTGCTGACCATGCCGGACCACCTCCAGGGCGTCTTCGCGGCTGCGGCGGAACACCCGGAGGTCGCCCGCAGGCTGGCCAACACCTATGCCGAGCCGAGCGACCACGCGGCCTGGCTGGCCACGCCCGAGTTGACCGCCGGGTACCTGGCCTCGGTCGGGCGCTGAGCCCCCCGGCCCGGGCGGGAGTGCCCGCCCGGGCCGGGGGAGCGTCAGACCAGGTCGAAGCGGGTCGGACCGCCCCCCGCCCAGATGCCCCGGGAGGCCTGGTCCGGGTAGCGGACGGTCTCCGAGCGGGTGCCCAGGACCCGGGTGAGCTGCTGCTCCGGCTCGTGGGCGGCCCAGCCGGGGTCGCCGGTGCCGACGAAGCGGATCCAGGCCCGCTGGAGCTCCCGGGAGACCGCGACGGCCTCCGGGGCGGGCGGGTCGCCGAGGAAGTGCCGGCCCATCGGGCTGTCCAGGGAGCCGAAGGCCAGCGGGACGTCCAGGCCGTGGCAGGCGCCGAACACCCCGCCCAGGGCGGGGGCCGGGTAGGCGAGTCGGAAGAGGTGGGAGGTGCCGCCGGCCGCCGTGTTGCCCTCGGCGAGGTGGAGCGAGGGGATCCGGAACAGCGAGTCGGAGAAGACGGCCTCGACCAGGGCGTCGGGCGTGGCGCCGGGGAAGGCGGCTCGGTAGGCGTCCGGGCCGCCCGGGCGCGGGGCGAGCAGGTCCAGCGCGGTGCGGGCGTCCTCCTCGGTGAAGGCGCCGCGCCGGCCGGCCAGCACGGCGAAAAGCCGGAACTCCTCCCGGGCGTGACCGACCAGCAGCTCGATGCCCTCGGCCCGTCCGGCGGCCAGCGCTGTCCAGGGCTCCTCGGTGAGGAGCTCGCCGTCGACCACCGGCACGGTGGGAACGCCGGTGCGGGCGAGCCGGCCCCAGCGCGCGAGGTGCCCGGGGAGGGCGGCGCCGAGCTCGGTGACGGCTTCGGCCAGCTGCCAGGGATCGGTGCCGGCGAGGCCGGCCGCGGTGGGGTCGGTGCCGAGCCGTTCGGCCAGGGCGGCGGTGATCTCGGCAGCCAGCGCGGGGGTGGCGAGGGTGCCGCCGACGGAGTGGGCGATCGCCCGGTGGAACAGGCCGCGGGCCCGCGGCACGGCCAGCAGCGCGGCCACCGAGGAGGCCCCGGCCGACTGGCCGGCGACGGTGACCCGGGCGGGATCGCCGCCGAACGCGGCGATGTTGTCCCGTACCCACTCCAGGGCCGCGAACTGGTCGAGGAAGGCGCGGTTGGCCGGGGCGCCGTCGAGGAGGGCGAAACCCTCGGCGCCGACCCGGTAGTTGACGGTCACCACGACCAGGCCGGCCCGGGCCAGCTCGGTCGGGTCGTACAGCGGGTCGCCCGCGGTGCCGGAGATGAAGCCGCCGCCGTGGAGCCAGACCAGCACCGGGAGCCCGGCCGAATCCGGGTGCGGGGTGCAGACGTTGAGCGTCAACCAGTCCGTGCCGGTGGTCGGTTCGGCCTGGAGGGGCCCTGACTGGGGGACGACGGGGCCGTACGCGACGGCCTCGCGGACGCCGTCCCAGGGCTCGGGCGGGGCGGGGGCGGCGAAGCGGAGCGGGCCGACCGGGGGCCGGCCGTAGGGGATGCCGCGGAAGGCGGCGAGGCCGCGGTCCACGAAGCCGCGGACGGTTCCCCCGGTGGTGCGGGCGACGGGCTGTACGAGCACGGGGCGCTCCTCCCTCGGAATGCGTCCAGCGTTGTCGGTCGGCTGTATTATGTCAAGCGTATGGAAAAGGCCGGTCGGGAGTCGTCGAGGAGTGCCGGGGCATGCCCAAGCAGGTGGACCATCGGGAGCGCCGCGAGACCATCGCCCGCGCGCTGTGGCGGATCGTGGAGCAGCGCGGCACCACCCGGCTGACCCTGCGCGAGGTCGCCCGGGAGGCCGGGATCTCGCTCGGCCAGCTCCAGCACTACTTCGCCTCCCGGGCGGAGCTGCTCGGCTTCGCGATGGACCTCGCCGGGGAGCAGAGCGGCCTGCGGGTCGCCCGGTCGCTGGCCGGGCTGGGCGAACGGCCGCACCCGCGCGCGGTGCTGCGGGCGATGCTGGTCCAACTGCTGCCGCTGCAGCCGGACTCGCGGGTCACCAGCCGGATGGGCGCCGCCTACGTGCTGGAGGCGCTGCACGACGAGGAGGTCCGGGAGCGGGCGCGCGGCGGGCTGCTGCGGGGGCGGGCGGAGGTGGAGCGGGTGGTGCGGCGGGCGATCGCCGACGGGCTGGTGGCGGCCGACCGGGACCCGGTGGTGGAGACGGACCTGCTGCTCGCGCTGACCGGGTTCACCACCCTGCTGGAGCTGGGCGTGGTCGGGCCGGACGCCGCGCTCACCGCCGTCGACCGGCACCTGGACCGGCTGTTCGCCGGGGAGGGCCGACCGGCCGGCCCGTGACGGCGTGGCAGGCTGGGCGGGTACCGCCGCCGCACGACACCGCACGGGCCCGGCGCCGCACGGGCCCGGTGCACCGCAACCGCACGATCCCGCCGCGCCGCACCGCACGAGCCCGGCACGACGCAAGCCCCGCGACCAGGAGCACCCGCATGGACCGACCCGCCGCCCTCCGCCTCGACGCCACCGCCTCCGGGCACCCGGCCGGCATCCTCGACGCCGCCGAACAGGCCGAACGCCGGGGCATGGACCGGCTGGTGGTCGCCGAGACCGCGTACGACCCGTTCCTCCAGCTCGCCCGCGCGGCCGACCGCACCATGTCGATCGAGCTGGCCACCGGCATCGCGGTGGCCTTCGCCCGCACCCCGATGACGCTGGCCTACCAGGCCTGGGGGCTGCACGCGGCCTCCGGCGGGCGGGCCGTCATCGGACTGGGCTCGCAGGTCAAGCCGCACATCGAGAAGCGCTTCGGGATGCCCTGGGACCGGCCGGCCGCCCGGATGCGGGAGTACGTGCACGCGGTGCGGGCGATCTGGCACAGCTGGCAGACCGGTGAACGGCTGCGGTTCCGGGGCGACTTCTACACCCACACGGTGATGACGCCGGTGTTCTCGCCCGACCCGGTCCCGTCCGGGGTGCCCCGGATCCTGCTCGCGGGCGTCGGGCCGCTGATGACCCGCACCGCCGGGGCGGTGGCGGACGGCTTCCTCGCGCACCCGTTCTCCTCCACCGCCTACCTGACCGAGCAGGTGCTGCCCGGGCTGGTCGAGGCGCGGGCGCGGGCGGAGGCCGAGGGGGCGGACTGGACCGGGCGGCCGTTCGAGACCGTCGGCAACGTGCTCACCGCCACCGGCCGGACGGAGGAGGAGCTGGCGGCCAACCGGGCGGGGGTGCGCGAGCGGCTGGCCTTCTACGCCTCCACCCCGGCCTACCGCCCGGTGCTGGCGCAGCACGGCTGGGAGGGGTTGCAGGAGGAGCTGCACACCCACTCGGTGCGCGGGCGCTGGGCCGAGATGACGGCGCTGATCTCGGACGAGGTGTTCGACGCCTTCGCGGTCTCCGGCACGGTCGAGGAGGCCGCCCGGGAGATCCACCGCCGGTACGCGGGGCTGGTCACCCGGCTGTCCGTCAACCTGCCCGAGGATGCGGACCCGGCGCTCGGCCTGGACGTGCTGGCGGCGGTGCGCGCGCTGGGCTGAGCGTCAACGGTCCGGGAACCGCCGTGGAGGAACGGCTATCGGTCATGAACTGATCAAGATGCGTCACATTCGGGCAAGCGGCCCCCGGCGGCCCGCCCGGGCGGGAGGATCGCGCTGAGCAGGCGGAGCGTGCCCGCTCGGCACGAGCCTGTCATGTCTTGGCCATCCGCTCCTGGCCGTCCGCCGACGATCGTGGGGGTGCCCGCGTGTCCGTGTCCGACGATCGCACCGCAGCCGACGACCTCTACGGGCCCTGGGGGCCCGCCGAGGAGGACGAACTCGCCGACCTCGACGAGTTCCTGCGCGTCAGCGCCGAACTCACCGGCTTCGACGTCCCCGAACTCCGTGCCACCGGCATGGCCGACGAACACCACCGCACCACCCTGGCCCACAGGGTCCGCGACGAGCACGCCCTGGTCCACCTCTGGTACGTCGGCGCCTGGCCCGGCGAGGCGCCGAGCTCCGCCCGCGCCCACGACCACGGACTGGTCTGGCGGACCTTCCGGGCCAGCCCGCCCGGCGCCGCCGCCCCCGGGCACGGCAGCTGGGCCGCGGCCCCGCTCGGAGGCGCCCCGTCCGGAGGCGCCCCGTCCGGAGGTGAGCAGCGGTGAGCGGCCACTGGGACGCCGTCGTGGTCGGGGCCGGCTTCGCCGGCAGCCTGGTCGCCCAGCGCCTCGGCGCCCGGGGCTGGCGGGTCCTCGTCCTGGAGGCCGGCCGGACCGCACCGGGGAGCGCCGAGACCTCCGCCGCCCACCGCGCGGCCGGCGGCGGCCCGCCCACCTCGCCCTACCCGCACAACCCCGACGCCCCGTCACCCGACGTCACCGACCTCACCGGCCACCCGGACGGCGGCTACACCGCCGACGGACACCTGCGCCAGTACGGCCCGCTGCCCTACGCCAGCGGCTACCTGCGCGCCAACGGCGGCACCGGACTGCTCTGGACCGGCCTCACCCCGCGCATGCACCCCGAGGACTTCCGTACCGGCGACCTCGGCCACGGCCGCAACTGGCCGATCGGCTACCACGACCTGGAACCCCACTACCGCGACGCCGAACAGGAACTCGGCGTCGCCGCCGACGCCGAGGAACAGCGCCGGGCCGTCGGCCTGCCCCTCCCCGCGGACTACGCCTACCCGATGCGGGCGATCCCGGCCAGCCACCTCGACCGGCAGCTGGCCCGCGCCCTCGACGGCCGGACCGTGCGCGACCCCGCCATGACCGACCCGGCCCGGCTCGCCGTCACCCGCACCCCGCACGCCCGCAACGGCCTGCCCACCCGGCCCGGCACCGGCCACGGCGCGCCCTGCGCCGGGAGTGCCAGCTGCGTCCCGGCCTGCCCGGGCGGCGCCAAGTACACCCCGCTGCGCACCCAGGCCCGCTGGGCGCCCGCCGTCGAACTGCGCACCGAGGCGGTGGTCAGCCGGGTGCTCGCCGACCCGGGGACCGGACGGGCCACCGGGGTCGAGTACCTGGCCGGCGGCACCGCGCACCGGGTGAGCGCCGACCTGGTGGTGATCGCCGCGCACGCGATCGAGAACGCCCGACTGCTGCTGCTGTCCGGCCTGGCCGACCGCAGCGGCCAGGTCGGCCGGAACCTGATGGACCACCCCGCGCTGCTCACCTGGGGGCTGATGCCCCGCCAGGTCGGCCCCTACCGGGGCCCCGGCTCCACCAGCGGACTGGAGGCCTTCCGCTTCGGCGGGGCCCGCCGGCACCGGGCACCGTTCCGGATCGAGATCGGCAACTGGGGCTGGTCCTGGGCCGGCGGCGACCCGGCGACCGAGGCCGCCGCGCTGCTCGCCGCCGGGCTGCGCGGCAAGGAACTGCGCGAACGCCTCGGCGACCGGCTCGGGCGGCAGTTCTCGCTCCAGTTCGAACTGGAGCAGCCCGCCGACCCGGCCAACCGGGTCACCCTCGACCCGGACCGGCGCGACCCGCTCGGCCTGCCCGCCCCCGCGATCCACTACGACCTGGACGGCTACGTCCGCGAGGGCATGGCCTCCGCCCGGGCCGTCTCCGACCAGCTCTTCGCCCTGCTGGGCGCCGAGGACCACACCGCCTACCCGGGCGCCGGGTGGCCCGGCCGGCTGGAGCACCGCGGCGCCGTCCACGGCTACCGGGGGGCCGGCCACGCCGGCGGCACCCACCTGATGGGCGATTCCCCCGGCAACTCCGTGGTCGACCAGTGGCAGCGCTGCTGGGACCACCCCAACCTGTACGCCGTCGGCTGCGGCTCGATGCCCTCGCTCGGCACCTCCAACCCCTCGCTCACCATGGCCGCCCTCGCGCTGCGCAGCGCCGAACGGATGCACCAGGACCTGCTGGCGCTGCGGCGGCCGACCACCCTCTCCCCGCCCGTGCCCCCCTTGTTTTCGGAGCCCTCATGACCGGCCTGCCGCTGCCGCCCGTCCCGGAGCCGTACCACCTGCCCTTCCACTACGGCGCGTTGCACAACATCGGCGTCGACTACCTGGTGGACCCGGAACGGGCCCGCCGACTGCTCGACAAGCGCCACCCCGGGCTGAGCGCCGCGACCTTCGACGGCGGGGCCTGCGTCTCGCTCAACTACCAGCTGTACTTCGCCCAGTACCCGAACGGCGGCGGCATCACCGAGGAGCTGGAGATCAACCTGATCGCCCACCCGGTGTTCGCCGAGGAGCGCATCCCGGTGGTCAACTACGGGCAGTACGCCCGGGGGTACGACCAGACCAAGCTGCTCGGCATCGCCCGGCTGCACGTGCTGTGCGACAACCCGCTCGCCATCGACGCCGGGCGCCGGCTGTACGCCGAACCCAAGCACCCCGGCTGGTTCGAGACCACCCTGCCCTCGCTCAACGCGGCCGCCGTGCGCGAACGGTGGAGCATCTCCTGCCGCCGGGCCGAGATCGGGCCGGAGGGGCTGCACCGGTACCAGGAGGAGATCCTCGCCCTGGACGTCGACCTGGTCGGCCTCACCCCCGAGCCGGTGAACAACACCCCGATCACCGGCTACGGCACCGACGACGAGGGCAGGCTGCTCGCCGGACCGCTCAACGTCCACCACCCGTACCGCTACTACGCCCTGGACGACCGCACCGCCGACCGGGTCCGGCTCGACCTCGGCAACCCGGCCGAGGAGGCCGCCCGCGACCTCGCCCAGCTGATCGGCGAGGCCCCGGCGGCCGGCGTCTGGACCTACCAGTCCGCCCCGGTGGCCGCCCACCACCGCGCCTACTACGTCCGGTGACGGTGTGCCCCTTCCCGGCCGGCAGCACCACAGCACCACAGCACCGCGGCGCGCCGGGAGGTCATCGGCGGACGGATCCGGACGGCCGTGCCGTAGACCGTGCTCGCCGACGACGGCACCGCCCTGACCATGACCGCCCGCCCCGGCACCGGGAGCCTCGCCCCGCCGGCTGGACCGCCGCCGGCTGGGAGTAGGGCCCGTCGTCGTCGAGGACGGGCCCCGGTAGGCTCGCGTCCCGACATGGACGACACCCACGCGATGGACGGGCTGAGCGATGCCGAGGCGCTCGACCACCTGCACGAACCCGGGGCCTACCGGCGGCTGGCCGAGCGGACCGCCGACCCCGGGGTGCTGCGCGTGCTGGCCCGGTGCGAGTACCCGTTCGTCTGGTACACGATCGTGCGGAACCCGGCCGCGCCGCTCGACCTGCTGGTGACCCTGTCCGTCCGGCGGCACAGCACCTGGAACGACAACTACCTGCTGCGGCTGCTGGCCGCCCACCCGGCGGTGACCGGTGAGGCCCTGGACGGTGTGGTCGAGCTGGTGGCCGAGCGGCTGCGGGAGGGCGAGCGCCCGTACGCCGCGGTGCTGCTGCTGGCCCGGCGGCCGGAGTTGACGGAGGAACGGCTGAGCCGGCTGGGGCACCTGCCCGGTGCCTCCAGCCGGCTCCGCCGGGGGATCAGCCGTGCGCTGGCGGCCCGCCCGCCGGGCTGAGCTCGGCCGTGGGCGGCCCGCCGGCCGGGACCGGCTCGGGCGCCCGGGCCCAGCGCCCGGCCAGGACGGTGCCGACCACCAGTTGGAGCTGGTGGTAGGCCATCAGCGGCAGCACCATCACCCCCGCCTCCGACCCGAACAGCACGGTGGCCATCGGCAGCCCGTTGGCCAGGCTCTTCTGCGAGCCGCACAGCATCGCCGCGATCGCGGCCGGGCGGGCCAGCCCCAGACCGCGTGCCCCGAGCCCGGTGACCGCCAGGGTCACGGCGAGCAGGGCCAGTAGCACCACGACCATCCCGAGCAGGGCGAACGGCGTCGCCTGGTGCCAGATGCCCTGGGCCACCGCCGCGCTGAACGCCGTGTAGACGACCAGCAGGATCGAGCCGCGGTCCACCGGGGTCAGCAGCCGTTTGTGACGGGCCACCAGCCCGCCGATCCACGGCCGCAGCAGCTGCCCCAGCAGGAACGGCGCCAGCAGCTGGAGCCCGATCCGCAGCAGCCCGTCCGCCGACAGCCCGGCGTGCGAGCCCAGCAGTCCGGCGACCAGCAGCGGGGTGAGCACCAGCCCGGCCAGGCTGGAGTACGTCCCCGCGCAGATCGCCGCCGGGACGTCGCCCCCGGCGGCGCCGGTCAGCGCCACCGAGGACTGCACCGTGGACGGCACCAGGCAGAGGAACAGCACCCCGGCCTGGAGTTGTTCGGTCAGCGGAACCGGCGTCAGCAGCGCGGTGGCCAGGCCGAGCAGCGGGAAGAGACCGAAGGTGGCGGCGAGCACCAGCCCGTGCAGTCTCAGGTGGCGCAGCCCGGCCAAGGTCTCCCGGGTGGACAGCCGGGCGCCGTACAGGAAGAACAGCAGGGCCACGGCGAGGTCGCAGGCCGTCGCGGCGAACCGGGCCCCGGCGCCGGAGGCGGGGAACAGCGCGGCCAGGCCGACCGTCCCCGCCAGTGCCAGCAGGTACGGGTCGAACCTGCGCCACCACGACGGGCGTTGGGCGCGGGCCGTCATGGCCCACCTCCGTTGCCGGCCGGGCCCCCGACCAGGCCCCCGACCAGGGATCCGGCGCCGTCGTGGTCGCTGCCCGCCGAGCCGCTGCCCTGCTGGAGGTTGGCCGTGCGGTCGACCTCCAGCCAGGAGTCGGCGTGCGAGTTGTCGATGACCGTGATCAGGCTGCCACCCGCGGCGGCCGGGGCCGCGCCGACCGCGAGCAGGGCGCACGCCCCGGTCAGCCCCAGGACGGTGGCCCGCAGTGCGGCGGCCGCCGAGGACGGGGCGGGCCGGCGCGGCCCGGGGCTCAAGCCGGCACGTCCGCGAGCCGCCGGGAGCGCGTGATGTTGCGCTCCAGCAGTTCGGTGGACTCCCGCACGCCGACCGGCTTGGCCTGCTCGGCCTGGGAGGGCAGTCGCCCGTCGGCGGTCTTGAGGCCGGTGAGCGCCTCGTCGATCGCCCGGTGGGCCGCGAACAGGCACGGCGTGCTGTAGATCGCGACGTCCACCCCCAGCTCGGTGAGCTCGGTGAGGGACAGCCGGGGGGACTTGCCGCCCGCGATCTGGTTGAACAGCAGGGGCTTGTCGCCGACCTCCTTGCGGATCCGGCGGATCCACTCCTCGCTGCGCACGCCGTCCACCAGGACCACGTCGGCGTCCGTCTCGGCGAGCGCGCGGGCGCGGCGCAGGATGTCCGCCTCCTCGGTGGCGTCGGTGCGGGCGACCACCAGGAGGTCGGTGCGGTCGGCCAGGACGAGCTCGAGCTTCGTGAGGTACTCCTCCAGCGGGAGGACCTGCTTGCCGTCGGCGTGCCCGCAGCGGCGCGGGCGCTTCTGGTCCTCCAGGATCACGCCGGAGGCGCCGATGGCCTCCAGCCGGCGCACCACGTGGCAGGCGACCTCGGGGTCGACGTAGCCGTCGTCGATGTCGACCAGCAGGTGGTGCGAGGGGAACGCGCCGCGCAGCCGCTCGACGAAGGCGACCATGTCGGGCCAGGCGATGAAGCCGATGTCCGGAAGGCCGTAGTACGAGGCGGCGAAGCCGAAGCCGGAGACGAACATGCCGTCGTAGTGCTCGGCCGCGATGGAGGCCGAGTACATGTCGTGGACGCCGATCAGGGGGGTGGTGCCCTGGTCCGCGATCGCCGCGCGGAGCCGCTGCCCGGGGCCCGCGGAGGTGGAAGCGTGGAACATGGGTCTCTCCTCACTCACAAGGATTTTGCCTGAACTTGGCTTTCCCAAGACCAAACTGAGGTGCCATCACTATGCGGTCTTTAAAGGTCCATGGGCAAACCTTTAATGGAGATTCACCCATGTGAGTGAACGAATTTTCGACAATGCGTCAGTCATATGACGTAAACATTCCGGGTCCGATCGGAGTCCGGCCGGAGTCCGAGCTGACGGCCGGGTGACGGCGGTGCCACGGCCCGCTCAACGGCGGGGAGCGGCGCCGCAACGCGAACCGCCGCCGCAGCGGGCGCTGCGACGGCGGTGGTGGGGGAGGTGGTGGTGTGGCCCGGGTGGGCGTCCGGGGCGGTGTCCTGGGTCGCGTTCGGGGCGTCCGGGGGTCGCGTCGGATCTGTCGGGATCGCGCCGGTTCGGCGCCGGTTCGGCGCCGGTTCGGGGCCGGTTCGGGGGTCGCTCCGGCGGGGTCAGGCGCTCGGGGTGGGGCGCACGGCGCGGCGTTCGCGCAGGGTGCGCAGGACCCGGCGGGTGGCGCGGGTGGCGACCGGGGGGAGGAGGTCCAGGGCGATCCGGCGGGAGGTCGAACGCTGGAGCTGGGCGGGCGTCTTGACCTGGTAGTTGAGGCGGAGGACCTGGTGGCCGGCGATGGTGTCCTCGTCGACGGCGTAGTCCTCGGCCCGCCAGTCGCGCGCCAGCAGGGTCCGGCGGGCGGCCGCGGCGTCGCCCCAGGTGCCGTAGAACTTCATTGGGGTGAGCAGCACCGGCTGCAGTCCGCCGGTGAAGACGGCCTCCCAGACGGCGGCCGAGACGCCCGGGGTGTGCTCCGAGCGGTAGTCGTCCAGCGAGATCAGGCCGTCCTGGGCGAGCGCGGCCCGGGCCACCAGGATGTCCCCGCTGACGTGCTCGTACAGGTGCGAGGCGTCGACGTGGACGAAACGGCAGCTGCCCGCCGGGATCCGGCCGTCGGCCAGCACCGAGGTGGGGGCCTGGACGATCTCGGGCAACTCGGCGTGGAAGGCGAGGTAGTTGGACTCGAAGGCGCTGCGGGTGAGGGTCTTGCGGTAGGACATGGACATCTCGGCGGCGTTCTCCGCGTCGGCGGCCTCGGAGTCGAAGAGGTCGCAGACGGTCAGCCGCTCGCCCGGTTGGAGGTGGTCCCCGAGCAGGACGGCGCTGCGGCCGAGGTAGCTGCCCAGTTCCAGGATGTCCCCGCCGACCCCGGCGGCCGTCTGGGCGGACAGCAGGTGGGAGAAGGCGGCCCGGTCCAGGCCGAAGAACCAGCCCGGGATGTCGTCCCGCTTCTGCGGAGCGGGGCCGGCGGCTGTGGTCACTTCACTGGGCACGGCTGCCTCCAGAGGGCGGGCGGGGCGCGGTGGTTGATCACGCCAGCGGAGGGGCGCCGTGGTCGTGAGGCAGATCATCATAGCCACGCCCGGGCCGCCCCGGGAGTGGTGTCGGCGGGGGCGTTCCGCGCCGGGGCAAGGCCGTTCGTCCTGGTGTTCGGGCTGGTGGCCCGCGCCCCGTGGGGCGCCCGGGCGGTTCGGGCGCCACCGGTCGGCGGCGGGTGCTGCCGTCCTCCGGGTGGGGCCGCCGGTCCGCCGTGGGTGCCACCGGATTCCGGCGGGGTGCCGTCGGCGGTCACCGCGCGGCGCCGCCCGCGGTGCCCTCCAGTCCGGCGATGGTCTCGGCCAGCCAGGCGCGCTCGGCGGCGCCGGAGGCCCGGGCGACCAGCAGCATGCCGCGTCGGAACGGGTTCGGCTCCCGCTCGGCGGTGACGGGCCGGCCGTCCCCGTCGTAGAAGAAGCTGCTCGGCGCCTCCAGGAAGTCCAGTCGGCGCCGGAGCACGGCGGCCTGCCGGGCCGGGGCGGCCAGTTGGTGGAGGAAGGCGGCGAGGGTGAAGAAGCGGATCTGGTCGGTGATCTCGGCCTGCTCGGGGTCGGCCAGTCGCCGCAGCAGCTCCGCCCGGCCCTCCGGGGTGAGTTCCAGGGTCTGGCGCGGCGCGGCGCCGCTGCCGGGTTCGGTGCGGCGGTGCAGCAGCCCGGCCTTCTCCAGCCGGGTGATCGCGGGGTAGAGCGCGCCGTCGCTGACCGGTCGGACGTGACCGGTCAACCCGGTGATCCGGGACTTGAGTTCGTAGCCGTGCAGGGGCTGGTCGTACAGGAAGCCGAGGATCGCGAGGGTCAGCACGGTCGGAGCCCTTTCGTCTGAGTGCGCCCCATGATGCGCCCCGTACCGCGGATGATGCTACCTCTTGTCGAGGTGCCTCGAATCGATGTATATCCATTCGAGGCAGCCGCTCGCTCCGGTGCGGGTGGCCCGACGATGGGGGAACCCGTGCGCGAACAGTCCGTCCGGCTGGCCTTGTTGGCCGGACCGGTCTACGCCGAACTGCTGTCCGGAGTGATCGCCACGGTGATCGGGACGCTCTGGGTGGCCGGCCTCGGCGGGGCCGCCGTGGCCGCCGTCACCCTGGCCGGCACCCTGGAGAACCTGCTGCTCGGACTCGTCCTGGTGGTGTCCTCCGGCGTCAGCGTCCGGCTCGCCCGGGCCCTCGGCGCCGGGGACCGGGCCGAGGCCGGGCGGATCACCCGCGCCGCCTGGCGGCTCTGCGCGCTCGGCACCCTCGCCCTCGCCGTCCCCGGCTTCCTGCTGCGGGACCGGATCGCGGGCGCCTTCCTCGACGGCGCGGCCGCCGCCAGGGCCGCCGAGTACCTCACCGTCGCCTTCCCGGCCTTCGGGCTGTTCTTCGCCCAGCGGGTCGCCGACGAACTCTTCAAGGGCAGCGGCGACACCCGCACCCCGATGCGGATCGCGCTGCTCTCCAACGCGCTGCTGCTGGTCCTCGACCCACTGCTGATCCTCGGCGCCGGCCCGCTGCCCGCCCTCGGCGTGCCCGGCGCGGCACTGGCCCTGGCCGCCTCCCGGGCCGTCGCCCTCGCCGTCACCCTGCGCCTGCGGCCCCGGGCCGGCCGACCGGTCCGGGGTGTCGGCGAGGTCCGGGGTGTCGGCGCGGCGGCCGTCGGCATCCTGCGCGCCGGTGCGCCGTACGGTCTGGACTTCACCGCCCGGATGGCCGTCGGGACGGCCCAACTCGCCCTGGTCGCGGGCTTCGGGGTGGCGGCGGTCGCCGGGTACGGCATCGGCTACCGGCTGCTGCTCGTGCTCACCATGGCCTTCTACGCGCTGCGCCAGGCCGCCGCCCTCCGGGCCGCCCACCTCGCCGGGGCCGGTGCGCCCGGGCCGCTGCGCGACCTCCGGCGCGCCACCGCCCGCCTCGCCGTCGGGCTGGGCGCCGGGGCGGCGCTGCTGGCGGCCGGCGCGGCCGGGCCGCTCACCGCGCGGTTCACCGACGACCCGGCGGTGGCCGCCCAGGCCACGGGGTTCCTCCACCTGACCGCCCTCTACCTGCTGCCGTACGCCCCGGCGGTCGCCCTCGGCGGCTACCACCAGGCGGCCGGGGCCGGGCGGGCGTTGGTGGTGTCGGCGGTGGTCGGTCTCGGTGGGCAGTTGGCGGCGGCGGTGGTGCTGTCGCGCTGGTGGGGGGTGGACGGGGTGTGGGCCGGTCAGGGGGTGGGTGCGGTGGTGCAGTTGGTGCTGTTGGTGGTGCTCTCCCGGCGTCGGGACGGGGGAGCGGTCCGGGAGGTCCGGGTGGGGCGGGCGCGGGCGCGGGTGTCGGGTCTCCGGGGTAGGTAGGTAGGCAGGTAGGTAGGTAGGTAGATCCGGTGGCCGGGCGGGGGCCCGGCCACCGGGCGTGGGGCGTGGGGCATGGGGCGTGGGGTTCAGGACGTCGGGGTGGACGCGGTCCGGAGGTGCTCGGCGAAGGTGTGGGCGGCCGCGAAGTCACGGTTGTCGGGGCGGTGCTTGTTGATGCCGCCGACCAGGCGGAACGGGAGCCAGGTGTCGTGGCCGCGGGCCGTGAAGCCGTCGACGATCCGGAAGCCCTTCGCCGCCAGGGCGCGCTCCGTCGGCCGGGTGAACGGGCGGAAGCCGGGTTGGGGTAGGCCACTGGTGGCGAACACGAAGGCCCGGCAGGGGCGTTCGGCGGACGGGACGGCGGACGGAAGGCTGCGGACGAAGGCCCGCAGGCGCGGGTGCAGGCGGCCGGTGAAGACGCCTGAGCCGAACCCGACCAGGTCGTAGCCGCTGAGGTCGGCCGGGTCCAGCTCTTCCGGTGCGACCACCGGCGCGGCCAGCGGCCGGGCGATCTCCTCGGCGATCCGCCGGGTGTTGCCGTGGGACACCGAGACACACACGATGACGGCCTTCATGGTGAGGACGCTCCCTTCGTTCTTCGTCGTGCAGGTACCGGATGGACCGGGCAGCGCGGCGGAACGTGACATCGCGGGGTCGTGCGGCGCCGAGCGTCGAGCGGCGCGCGGCCCGGCCCCCGTGCGCCGCCGAGCCCCGTGAGCCGTCCCGAGCCGCCGTGAGCCGTTGCGGAACGCGAGTCCCCCGGTACGGCGCACCACCGTGCGCCGCCGGCTCCGGGAACACCGCACGGCACGCCCGAACCACTGGCTCTTCCTCTTCACCCCCGATGCATTCCGTCGCATTTCCGCACAGCCGTCCCGAGCGCCCTCGTGGCCACTCTGCGGTGTCCGCGAAAATCTGGTTCCGACCCGTCGGGATCCGACGGTCACGGTTTCGGCCAACCAATTCACAGGCGTCATCAGGCGTTCCGCCCGTGGTCGGGAGCCATGCCAGGGATTTCGCCGGTCCGATTCCCATGAGAATTGCTTTCCGTTCAATCGGAAGGGGTTGCGAGCGGGTGATCCGCCGTGAAGACTGTTCCGCGTTCGTCTTTCGAACGTTCGGTCCGTCAAGGATTGCGCTGTCGCCCGGGGCCGTTGCGGCGGGTTCCGCACGGTGGTCGAGGGGAGGGGCGCAGGGGGGATTGCGATGCCGGGTGGGGCGACCCTGCGGGGTGCGGGCCGACGGGCCCGCAGGCCGGAGTGTCCGGGGTGTCGGTCCGGTTCCGCCGGCCCGGGTCGGGCATTCGGTCGCCCGGGGCTTTCCGCGTAGCGGGAAAAACCGGGTCGTATTCGTGCCGTCCGGCCGCCGCGTGCCGTCGCGGCCCGGAATGCCCCCGCGTGCGCCGTCGTCGCGCCGTACTGCGCCGGGAGGCGCCCCCGTTCCCGTTCGTGTCGGGCCGGTTGCTGCCGGACGGCGCCCGGTCAATCGCGTTGTGCGCGCGGCTCTTCGCGCCGCGCTGCGCCGCCGACCGGAAATTCGGCAGAGCGTTCCGCAGTAATCCGGAATTCCTTCACGGACGCGTCGTCGCGTCCGCACCCGAGAACCAGTCAACGGGAGCCACCGCCCATGCCGTACCCCGCCTCCGCGCCGGTCCGCGAGCGCGCCCCGCAGCTGCTGCGGCGCGAGTTGCAGCACCGGCTCGACACGCTCGCGCGCCGCCACCGGGTGCCCGGGGCCCAACTGGTCCTGGACACCGGGGCGGAGGTCGTCGCCCTGCACACCGGCGTGGCCGACGCCACCACCGGCGCGCCCCTCACCGGGGACACCGCCGTACCGGTCGGGTCGCTCACCAAGCCGTACACCGCGGCCCTGGTGGTGCTGCTCGCCGACGACGGGGACCTCGACCTCGACGACCGGGTCGCCGCGCACCTCCCCGAGTTCCGTCCGCTCCGTGACCTGACGGTCCGTCAACTGCTCAGCCACACCGGAGGACTGCCCGCCGGGCCGGACTCCGACGCGGCCGCCCGGACCACCGCGGCGCACTACCTGACCGGGGTCTGCACCGCCCGGGACGCGCTGTTCCCGCCCGGGACGGGCTTCTCCTACTCCAACGCCGGCTACGTCGCCGCCGGTCGCCTGGTGGAGACGGTGACCGGGATGCCCTGGCCGGAGGCCGTCGCCGCCCTGCTGCTGGAACCGCTGGACACCGTGCCCGCCTTCCTCGGCCCGCTGGCGGCCGGCCCGGCCACGGCGGGGCGCCCGGTGGCCGCCGGGCACGCGTACAACGCCGCGACCGGCCGGGTCCGGCCGGTCCGGCAGAACCTGGCCCCGGTGGAGGCGCCCGCCGGGGCGCTGCTGCTCAGCGCCGCCGACCTGGCCGTGTTCGGCACCGCCGCGCTCGGCCGGGCCAAGGCACTGCCCGCGGACGCCGCCGACGAGCTGCGCCGCCCCCAGCCCGGGGCCCGCCCGGGCGCGCTCGCGGACGGCTGGGGCGCGGGCCTGGCGCTCTACCGCCAGGACGGTCGGCTCTGGTGCGGCCACGACGGCAACGCCATGGGCACCTCCTGCCACCTGCGGGCCGAACCGGACAGCGGGGTGGTGGTCGCCTTCACCGGCAACGCGGGCAGTGCCACCGCACTCTGGCGGGAACTCGCGTCAGAACTGGCCGAGTTGACCGGAATCGCGGTGCCCGCCGCGATCGCCCCGGTGGCCGCCGGGGAGCAGGAGCCCCCGGGCGTCCCGGCTGAACTGCCGGACTGCGCGGGCGACTACCGCAACGGCGGGATCCGGTACCGCGTCGAGGCGGCGCGCGACGGAGGGCTCACCCTCTCCGTGGACGGCGACCTGCCGCTCCCGCTGCGCTGCTACGCCGACCTCCGCTACGACCTGATCGCGCCCGACACCGGTCGGCCCGAGCCGGGCGGGTGGTTCCACCGTGACCCGGCCACCGGGGTGGTCGACCTGGTGCAGGTGTCCGGACGCACCGCGCGGCGGACCGGGCCCGCCTGAGCCGCCGTCCTGCCGCTGCTCCCGTCCTGCCGTTGCTCCCGTCTCACCGCGCGCCCCCGCGCTCCGCGTACCCCCACGCTCCGTGCACCGCCGCCGCACCGTTCCCGCCGCACCGAGGGCCGGTCCCCGCCCGGGTGCCCGCGTCGACTCCTCCCCGTCCGGAAGGACCCCCGCCATGGCCGAGTGGCCCGCCCAGCCCGTGCGTCCGTCCGCCCCGCCGCCGGCCCGCGACACCGCCGGGGCGCCGGACGGCGCCGCCGACCCCTGCCCGGCGGTCCGCACCCTGGACGGGCTGTTCGCCGCCCGGGTGGCCGAGGCGCCGCACGCGCCGGCGCTGACCGACGGCTCCCGCACCTGGAGCTACCGGGAGCTGGCCGACCGGGTCGACCGGCTGGCCGGTGCGCTGAGACGGCGCGGCGCGGGCACGGACCGCACGGTGGCGCTGGTCCTGCCGCGCTCGATGGAACTGGTCGCCGCCGAGCTGGCCGTGGCCCGGTCCGGCGCCGCCTTCCTGCCGGTGGACCCGGACTACCCGGCCGAGCGGCGGGCGCTGATGCTCGCCGACGCCGCGCCCGCAGTGGTGCTGGCCGACCCGGACTGGGTCGCCGCGGCGCTGGAAGCGGAAGCGGAAGCGGAAGCGGAAGCGGAAGCGGAAGCCGGAGCGGAAGGCGGAGCGGAAGCCGAATCCGAAGCTGGAGCGGACGCAGAAGCCGAGGCGGGCGTGGCGCCGGAAGCCGCCGGGTCCGGCACCGACCACGCGGCGTACGTCATCTACACCTCGGGCTCCACCGGGACCCCCAAGGGCGTGGTGGTCACCCACCGGGGCATCGCCGGGTTCACCGCCGCGGCCGTCGAGCGCTACGCCGTGCGCCCCGGCGACCGGGTGCTGCAGTTCTCCTCGCCCAGCTTCGACGCCTCCGTGCTGGAGCTGTTCATCTCCGTCCTGGCCGGTGCCACCCTGGTCGTCCCGCCGGACGGCCCCTGGCTGGGCGCGGAGCTCGCCGCGGTGCTGGACGGGCACCGGATCACCCACGCGCTCATCCCGCCCGCCGCGCTGGCCACCGTGCCCGCCGGGGCCGGCCGCCACCTGCGCACCCTGATCGTCGGCGCCGAGGCCTGCCCCGCCGAGCTGGTCGACCGCTGGGCGCCCGGCCGCCGCATGATCAACTCCTACGGCCCGACCGAGGCCACCATCGTCGCCACCTGGACCGGCCCGCTCGCCGCCGGCAGCGGCACCCCGACCATCGGCGCGGCCCTGCCGCACACCCGGGCGTACGTGCTCGACGAGCGGATGCGCCCCCGGCCGGCCGGCACCGACGGGGAACTGTACGTCGGTGGCGAGGGCGTGGCCCGCGGCTACCTGGGCCGCCCCGGCCTGACCGCCGCCCGCTTTCTGCCCGACCCCTTCGGGCCGCCCGGCGCCCGGCTCTACCGCACCGGCGACCGCGCCCGGTGGACCGCCGACGGCCGGCTGGAGTTCCTCGGCAGGCTCGACCGGCAGGTGAAGATCCGCGGCTTCCGGATCGAACCGGGCGAGATCGAGGCCGCGCTGCGCGCCCACCCGGCCGTCGACCAGGCCGTCGTGGTGGTCCGGGAGGACGAACCGGGCCGCGCCCGGCTGGTCGGCTACGCCACCCCCGCCGACCCGCGGCACGCCCCCGACCCGGCCGGCCTGCGGGCCGCCCTGGCCGCCGCCCTGCCGGCCCACCTGGTGCCCTCCGCCGTCGTCGTCCTGCCCGCCCTGCCGCTCACCCCGCAGCTCAAGGTCGACCAGCGCGCCCTGCCCGCCCCCGCCCGCCCCGACTCCGCCGAACCGCTCGCCCCGCGCACCGGCCGGGAACGCGCCCTCGCCGCCATCTGGGCCGACGCCCTCGGCCTCGACACGGTCGGCGTCGGCGACGACTTCTTCGAGCTGGGCGGCGACTCGATCCTCGCCGCCCGCACCCTGGCCCGGATCGCCGAGCGGCTCGGCGCCCGGCTCACCCTCCGGGACGTCTTCACCGCCCGCACCGTCGCCGCCCTGGCGCCCCTGCTGGACGACCGGCCGGGGGACGCTGCGCCGGAGCCGATCCCGCCCGCCCCGCGCGGCGGTCCGCTGCCCGCCTCCAGCGCCCAGCGCCGGCTCTGGTTCCTGAACGACCTCGACGCCGGCGGCACCGAGTACAACACCGGCGCGGCCCTGCGGCTGCGCGGGGCCCCCGACGTCCAGGCGCTGCGCCGCGCCCTGCACCGGCTGGCCGGGCGCCACGACGCGCTGCGCACCACCTTCGCCACCCTCGACGGCCGGCTCGTCCAGCACATCGCCGGGGACGCCGAACTGCCGCTGCGCACCGCCGACCTGGCCGCGCTGCCCGCCGAGGAGCGCACGGCGGCCGCCGAGCGGCTGCTGACCGAGGAGCTCGGCCGCCCGTACGACCTGGCGCAGGGCCCGCTCACCCGGGCGCTGCTGGTCCGGCTCGCCGCCGAGGACCACCTGCTGCTGCTCGGCCAGCACCACATCGTCACCGACGGCCGGTCGGTCGGCGTGCTCACCCGCGACCTCGCCGCGCTCTACCGGGCCGAGACCACCGGTGAGCCGGACGGGCTGCCCGAACCCGCCCTCCAGTACCCCGACTTCGCGCACTGGGAGCAGCACGGCCGGGGCGCGGACCCGGCCGCCGACCTCGCCCACTGGAAGCGCTGCCTGGCGGACCTCCAGCCGCTCCAACTGCCCACCGACCGGCCCCGGCCCGCGCTGCGCGGCACCGCCGGGGCGGCGCACCGCCACCACCTCCCGGCCGACCTGGTGGCCCGGCTGCGGAACCTCGCGACCGGCCGCGGCACCACCGTGTTCACCCTGTTCGCCGGGGCGTCCGCGCTGCTGTTCTCGCGCTACTCCGGCCAGCGGGACGTCGCCTTCGGCACCGTCACCACCGGGCGCGACCGGCGGGAGCTGGAGGAGGTCACCGGTTTCTTCGTCAACACCGTGGTGCTGCGCGCCGACGTGGACGGCAAGGCCACCGTCGACCGGTACGTGGAGCACCTGCGCGCCGTGCTGCTGGACGCCTTCGCGCACGCCGCCGCGCCGTTCGACCGGGTGGTCGAGGAACTCGCCCCGCCCCGGGACCCGAGCCGGACCCCGCTGGTGCAGGTGCTGGTCGTCCAGCAGAGCCCCACCGCCCCGACCACCGCCGCCGGCCTGCGCTTCGCCGACCACCCGCTGCCCCGCCCGGCCGCCCGGTTCGACCTGGTGCTGGAGTTCACCCCCGACGGGGCCGGCGGCTGCACGCTGACCGTCGAGTACAGCACCGACCTGTACGACGGGCGCACGGTGGCCCGGATGAGCCGGCACCTGCACCGCCTGCTGGCCGGCATGGCGGACGGCCCGCAGCGCGCCCTCGACGAACTGCCCATGCTCTCCGAGGAGGAGCAGCGCACCCTGCTCGACTCCTGGAACCCGCCGGCCACCGACCGGGCCGGGTCGCCGGGCACCGTGCTGCCCGCCCTGTTCGAGGCGCGGGCCGCCGAGGCCCCCGGGCGGACCGCCGTGGTGCACGGACCGGTCCGGCTGGACTACGCGGCGGTGAACCGGCGCGCCAACCGGCTCGCCCGGCTGCTGGTCTCCCGGGGCGCGGGCCCGGAACGGCTGGTCGCGCTCTGCCTGCCGCGCTCGGCCGACCTGCCGGTGGCGGTGTGGGCGGTGCTGAAATCCGGTGCGGCGTACCTGCCGGTGGACCCGGCGTACCCGGCCGAGCGGATCCGGCTGCTGCTGGCGGACGCCGGGCCCGCGCTGGTCCTCGCCACCCGGGAGACGGCGGCCGCGCTGCCCGCGGGGTGCCCGGTCCTGCTGCTGGAGGACGGCACCGCCGCGTTCGGGGCCGAGGCCCCCGGGGCCGACAGCTCCGACGGCGGCGTCTCCGGCGCCTCCGGGGCGGACAGCGACCTGACGGACGCCGACCGGCTCGGCCCGCTGCTGCCGGACCACCCCGCGTACGTCATCCACACCTCCGGGTCGACCGGCCGCCCCAAGGGCGTCGTGGTCACCCACCGCAGCGTCGCCGCCCTCGCGGACTGGGCGGCGGAGCGGTTCGGGGCCGACGGGCTGGCGCACGTCCTCGCCGCCACCTCGCTCAACTTCGACGTCTCGGTCTTCGAACTGCTCTGCCCGCTGTTGGTGGGCGGATCCGTCGAGGTGGTCGCCGACCTCACGGTCCTCGCGGAGGCCCGAGCCGGAGCCGGAGCCGGAGCCGGGGCCGGAAGTGCCGGCCCGCGGCCGGTCGGCCTGCTCAGCGGCGTGCCCTCGGCGGTCGCCCGGCTGATCGCCGGAGGCGCCGCCCCGGTCACCCCGGACACCGTGGTGCTCGCCGGTGAGGCGCTCTCCGCCCGGGCGGTGCGCGACCTGCGGCGGGCCCTGCCCGGCAGCGCCGTCGCCAACCTCTACGGCCCCACCGAGGCCACCGTCTACGCCACCGCCTGGTTCGCCGGGGACCGGCTGCCGGACCGGGCCCCGCCGATCGGCCGCCCGCTGGGACTGACCAGGGCGTACGTCCTGGACGCCGGTCTGCGCCCGCAACCCCCGGGGGTGGTCGGCGAGTTGTACCTCGGCGGGGGCGGCCTGGCCCGTGGCTACCTGGGGCGCAGCGGGCTGACCGCGGCCCGCTTCGTGGCCGACCCGTACGGCGCGCCCGGGGCGCGGATGTACCGCACCGGCGACCTGGTGCGCTGGAACGCCGACGGGGCCCTCGAGTACCTCGGCCGGATCGACCAGCAGGTCAAGGTCCGCGGCTTCCGGATCGAACTGGGCGAGGTGGAGGAGGCGCTGCGGCGCTGCCCCGGCGTGGTCGAGGCGGCCGCCGCGGTCGCCGAGAGCGGCGGCCACCGGCGGCTGGTCGGCTATGTGGTGCCGGGCCCGGCAGGCGGGGTGGAGCCCGAGGCGGTGCGGCGCGCGCTCGCCCTGACGCTGCCGGACCACCTGGTGCCCGCGACCGTCGTCCTGCTGCCCGCGCTGCCGCTCAACCCGAACGGGAAGCTCGACCGCGGCCGGCTGCCCGACCCGGGCCCGCTCGCCCGGACCGTCCGCCACGTCGCCCCCCGCACCCCCTCCGAGCAGGCGCTCGCCGCCATCTGGACGGACGTGCTGCGGCTGGAGCGGGTCGGCGCGGACGACAACTTCTTCGACCTCGGCGGCGACTCCATCCTCGGCATCCAGGTGGTGGCCCGGGCCCGGCAGGAGGGTCTGCCGCTGACCTCCCGGGACCTCTACCGGCACCAGACCGTCGCCGCGCTGGCCCGCTGCGCGGACGCGGCCGAACGGCCCGCCGCCGTCGCCGCGGTGGCCGTCACCGGGGCGGCGGTGCCGACCCCGATCCAGCGCTGGTGGCTGGAACGGTCCGCCGGACGGGCCGGGCACTTCAACCAGGCGCTGTCCCTGCTGCTGCCCGCGCAGGTGGATCCGGCGGCGCTGGAGGAGGCGCTGAACGACCTGGTCGCGCACCACGACGCCCTGCGCTCCACGTTCGTGACGACCGGTGGGGCGGCAGCCCCGTACTGGCGGGTCGAGGAGCACACGCCCCGGCTCCGGCTCGGCCGGCACACCGGGCCGGACGGCGACACCCCCCACTTCGGCCCCTTCGCGCTGCACCGTGCCCAGCACGGCCCGCTGCTGCGCGCCGTGCTGCACGACCGGGGTGCCGGGCGGCCGCCCGTGCTGCACCTCGCCGTCCACCACCTGGTGGTCGACGGGGTGTCCTGGCGGGTGCTGCTGGAGGACCTCGACACCGCCTACCGGGCCCGCCGTACGGGCCGGGACGGCGCGGCCGCGCTGCCGCCGAAGTCCACCCCGCTGCGGCAGTGGGCCGAGCGGCTGGCCGGGTTCGCGGCCGCCGGCGGCTTCGAGGACGAGGCGGAGTACTGGGCGGGCGCCCTCCCCTCGCCGTCCGCGCCCGGCCAGGTCCCCGAGCCGTTCCCGGCCGAGGACCGGACGGCCCCCGACGACTACGCCTCGGCCCGCTCGGTGACCGTACGGCTCGACCCCGCCGCCACGGCCGCCCTGCTGCGCACCCTGCCCGAGACCTACCGCACCCAGGCCAACGACGTGCTGCTGGCCGCCCTCGGGCGGGCGCTGTGCGGGGCGGGCGGGCCGGCGCAGGTGCTGGTGGACGTGGAGGGGCACGGGCGCGAGGAGCTCTTCGAGGAGCTCGAACTCGGCCGTACCGTCGGCTGGTTCACCACCCGGCACCCGGTCGCGCTGGCCGTGCCGGCCGGTGCCGACTGGGACGCCGTGCTCAAGCGGGTCAAGGAGCAGCTGCGGGCCGTCCCCCGGCGCGGGCTCGGCTTCGACGCCCTGCGCCACCTGGGCCGCCCCGGCACGGCGCCGACCGCACCCGCCGCCCGGATCAGCTTCAACTACCTGGGCCGGATGGACGTTTCGGGTGGCGACGGGCGTGCGGGCGACCCGGCCGGGCTGCTGCGCGGCACCTTCCGCCCGCTGGAGCTGGACGCCGACCCGGGGGTCGAACGCCCGCACCCCCTGGAGGTCGTCGGCCAACTCATCGACGAAGCGCTGGAGTTCACCTTCCACTACGCCGAGCCCCGGCACCGCCGGGCCACCGTCGAGGCGCTCGCCCGGCGCTACGCCGAGGAACTCGCCGACCTCGCCCGCTTCGCGGCCCGCCCCGGCACCGCCGGGCGGACCCCGTCCGACTTCCCGCTGGCCCGGCTCGACCAGACGGCCGTGGACCGGATCACCGGCGACGACCCGGGCGCGGTCGCGGACGTCCTCCCGCTGACGCCCACCCAGGCCGGCATGCTCTTCCACGACCTCGCGGACGACGGCGGCGGCGCCTACTTCCAGCAGCTGGACTTCGTCCTGGAGGGCGTGCCCGACCCCGGCCGGCTGGCCGCGGCCTGGCAGTGGGTCTCGGACCGCACCGAGGTGCTGCGCGCCGGGGTCCGCTGGCAGGACGTCCCCGAGCCGCTGCTGGTGGTGCACCGCCGGGCGGAGCTGCCGGTCACCGAGCTGGACTGGCGGGAGGTCCCCGAGCCGGAGCGCGCCGCCCGGCTGGCCGAACTGCTGGACCGCGACCGGGCCCGCGGCCTCGACCTCGACCGGGCCCCGCTCCAACGGCTGGCGCTGATCCGGCTCGGTGAGGACCGGGTGCGGGTGCTGTGGACCTTCCACCACCTGGTGCTGGACGGCTGGAGCCTGTTCCAGGTGCTCACGGACGTCTTCGCCGCCCACGCCGCCCTGGCCCACGCCGCGCTGGCCCATGTCGCCCCGGCCCGGACCGGCCCGGAGGGGGACGTCCCGCCCGGCACCGTACCCCCCGGCACCGTCCCGGCCGGCACCGTCCCCGACCGCCGCCCCTACCGCGACTACCTCGCCTGGCTGGCCGGGCGCGACACCGCCGAGGCGGAGCGGCACTGGCGCACCCGACTGGCCGGGGTCGGCGAGCCGACCCCGCTGCCCTACGACCGCGAGCCGCGCGGCAGCCACCGCGCCGAGTCCAGCCGGGCCCTGCCGTTCGCCCTGTCCGCCGCCGCGACCCGGGGCCTGGAGGAGCTGGCCCGGGGCGCCGGCCTGACCCTGAACACCCTGGTCCAGGGCGCCTGGGCGATCCTGCTCGACCGCGGCGCGAACCGTGGCGCGAACCGCGGCGAGGTGCTGTTCGGCACCACCTCCTCCGGCCGCCCGCCCGAGCTGCCCGGGGTGGAGTCGATGACCGGGCTGTTCATCACCACCCTGCCCACCCGCACCGCGGTGCCCGCCGACGGCACCCTGCTGGACTGGCTGCGCGAGCTCCAGCGCGACCAGAGCGAGGACCGCCGACACGGCTTCCTGCCGCTCACCCGGCTCCGGGCGGCCACCGAACTCCCCGAGCAGGCCGCCCTGTTCGACAGCATCGTGGTCTTCGAGAACTACCCGGTCGACGACGGCGCGGCGGCCGCCCACGGCCTGCGGCTGCGCGAGCTGGACGGGATCGAGACCACCAACTACCCGCTCGCCCTGCTGGCCCACCCGGGGCCGGAGCTGTCCCTGCGGCTGTGCTACGACCCGCGATTGTTCGACGCCGGGACGATCCGGCGCACCGCCCGGCAGCTCACCGCCCTGCTGACCGCGCTGCCCGAGGGCGCCGACCGCCCCCCGGCGCGGATCCCGCTGCTGTCCGCCGGGGAGCGCCGGAAGGTCCTGGTCGACTGGAACGACACCGCGGTCGAACGGCCGGAGCGGGACGTCGCCGAGCTGTTCGCCGAGCAGGTGCGGCGGGTGCCTGGGGCGGTCGCCCTGGAGGCGGGCGAGGAACGCCTGAGCTACCGCGAACTCGACTCCCGCGCGGCCGCGTTGGCCGCCCGGCTGACGGCGCTCGGGGTCGGCCCGGAGCGCCCGGTCGGGGTCCTGATGAATCGTTCCGTCGCCCTGGTCGTCGCCCAGCTGGCCCTGGTCCGCACCGGTGGGGTGTACGTCCCGCTGGACGGCCGGGCCCCGCGCGAGCGGCTGCACGGGATGCTCACCGCGGCCGGTGCCGACCTGCTGCTCACCGACGCCGACTGGGCCGGCCCGGCCGCCGAACTGCGCCCGGCAGAACGGGTGCTGCTGGTCGACGGCGGCCCCGCCGGTCCGGAGCCGGAGCGCGTCGAGCCGGCGCCCGTCCACCCCGACCACCTCCAGTACCTGATGTTCACCTCCGGCTCCACCGGCACCCCCAAGGGCGTCGCGGTGCGCCGCCGGGACGTCGCCGCGCTCGCCCTGGACGGCGCCTTCGCCGGGCACGACCGGGTGCTGGTGCACTCCCCGCACGCCTTCGACGCCGCCACCTACGAGCTCTGGGTGCCGCTGCTGCGCGGCGGCACCGCCGTACTGGCCCCGCCCGGGGACGTGGACGCCGCCGTGGTCCGGCGCGCCGTCACCGAGCAGGGCGTGCGCTGCCTGTTCCTGACCATCGGGCTGTTCCGGGTGCTCGCCCAGGAGGACCCGGGCTGCCTGCGCGGCGCCCGCGAGGTGTGGACCGGCGGCGAGGCGGTGCCGGGCGCGGTGGTGCGCCGGGTGCTGGAGGCCTGCCCCGGGCTCACCGTGGTCGACGTCTACGGCCCGACCGAGACCACCACCTTCGCCACCCGCCGGGCCTTCCGCGCCGGGGACCCGCTGCCCGCCGTACTGCCGATCGGCCGCCCGCTGGACAACACCCGGGCGTACGTCCTGGACGGCGCCCTCCAGCCGCAACCCCCGGGCACCACGGGTGAGTTGTACCTGGCCGGGGCGGGCCTCGCCCGGGGCTACCCCGGGCGGCCGGGGGAGACCGCCGCCCGCTACCTCGCCGACCCGTACGGGCCGCCCGGCGGCCGGATGTACCGCACCGGGGACACCGTCCGCTGGAGCGAGGACGGCGACCTGGAGTTCGTCGGCCGCGCCGACGACCAGATCAAGATCCGCGGGTTCCGGATCGAACCCGCCGAGATCGAGGCCCGGCTGACCGCCCACCCGGCCGTCGCCGAGGCCGTGGTCGGCCTGCACCAGGACGGCGGGCGCAAGCGGCTGGTCGCCCACCTGGTGCTCGCCGACGACGCGGAGCACGCCGAAGGAGGCGGAGCCGCCGAACCCCCCGCCGCCGCCGCCCTGCGCGCCCACCTGGCCGCCGAGCTGCCCGACTACATGCTGCCCACCGCCTTCGTCACGGTGCCCGCACTCCCGCTGACCGCCAACGGCAAGGTCGACCGCCGCCGGCTGCCCGCCCCCGACCGCGCCACCGCCGACGGCCCCGCCCACCGCGCCCCGCGCACCGACGCCGAACGCGCCCTGGCCGGGATCTGGGCGGAACTGCTCGGGGTCGAGCGGGTCGGCCTCGACGACGACTTCTTCCTGCTCGGCGGCGACTCCATCCTCAGCATCCAGGTGGTCTCCCGCGCCCGCACCGCCGGTCTCGCGCTCTCCCCGCGCGACCTCTTCCGGCACCCCACCGTCGCCGCCCTGGCCGCGGCCGCCGGCACCGCCGTGACCGTGGTCGGCACCGAACCGGTCAGCGGCGAGGTCGGCCTGACCCCCATCCAGCACTGGTTCCTCGACGCCGCCCCGGCCGAGGCCCACCACTTCAACCAGTCCGTGGTGGTGGAGACGCCCGGCGCGGTCGACCAGGACGCCCTGCGCCGCGCCCTGGCCGCCCTCCGGGCGCACCACGACGCCCTGCGCTGCCGCTTCACCCCCGGCCCGGACGGCAGCTGGCAGCAGCACTGCGAACCCGTCGACGCCACCGCCCCCGAGCTGCTGACGGTCCACCACCAGGACGACGAGGCGGCCGTGACCGCGTCCGCCCACACCGGCTTCCGGCTGGACACCGGCCCGCTGCTCACCGCCCGGCTGTTCCTGCCCGGCACCACCGGCCCGGCCCGGCTGCTGCTGGCCGTCCACCACCTGGTGGTCGACGGCGTCTCCTGGCGGCTGCTGCTGGAGGACCTGGAGACCGCCTACCGGCAGGCCGTCGAGGGCCGCCCGCTGCGGCTGCCCGCCCGCACCACCTCCGTCCGGGAGTGGACCCGCCTGCTGCGCGCCCGTACCGAGGCCGGCGGCTTCGCCGGGCAGCGCGCCCACTGGGCCGAGGCCGCCCGGGCCTGCGCCGCCCCGCTGCCGGTGGACGGCGACGGCCCCGACACCGCCGCCGAGCTGCGCTCGGTGACCGTCCGGCTGGACCGCGCACGCACCGACCGACTGCTGCGCCAGGTGCCCGCCGTCTACCGCACCCGGATCGACGACGTGCTGCTCACCGCGCTCGGCCGGGTGCTCGCCGACTGGACCGGGCGGCGCACCGTGGCGATCGGCCTGGAGGGCCACGGCCGGGAGGACGGCCTGTTCGAGGGCGTCGACCTGTCCCGTACGGTCGGCTGGTTCACCTCGCTCCACCCCGTCGCCCTGGACGTCCCCGACGCCCCGGGCGGGGACTGGGGCGGCGCGCTCAAGTCCGTCAAGGAGCAGCTGCGCGCGGTGCCGGACCACGGCCTCGGCTACGGCGCGCTGCGCCACCTCGCGCCCGACGGCGGACTCGCCGACGCCCCGGCGCCCGGCATCAGCTTCAACTACCTGGGCCGCTTCGACTGGTCCGCCGAGGGCGCCGCCCTGGTGCGCGCCGTCCCCGGCGGCCTGGGCGGTTCGGAAGCGGCCGGCACCGAGCGGCCCCACCTGCTGGACGTGGTCGCCCGGGTCGAGGGCGAGGAGCTGGAGATCGGCTGGTACTACGGCGCCGGCCGGTACCGCGCGGACACCGTCACCGCCCTCGCCGAGGCGATGCTGCGCGCGCTGGAGGGGATCCTCGCGCACTGCGCCGACCCGGGCGCCGGCGGGCGCACCCCCGCCGACTTCCCGCTGGCCCGGCTGGACCAGGCGGCGGTGGACCGGATCGTCGGGGACGGGCGCGAGGTCGCCGACGTCCTCCCGCTGACGCCGATGCAGGCGGGCATGCTGTTCCACAGCCTGCTGGAGCCGGCCGGGCGCACCTACGTCAACCAGGTGCAGCTGGTGCTCACCGGGGTCACCGACCCGGGGGCGCTCGCCGAGGCCTGGCAGCGGACCGCGGACGCCAACCCGGTGCTGCGCACCCGGCTCCACTGGCAGGACACCGCCGAGCCGGTCCAGGTGGTGCGGCGGCGGGCGGTCCTGCCGATCGCCCACCACGACTGGTCGGACCGGCCCGCCGAGCAGGTCTCCCGGGACACCGCCCAGCTGCTCGCCGCCGACCGGGAGGCCGGGATCGACCTGGCCGCCGGGCCGCTGCTGCGGCTCTCCCTGGTCCGGCTGGCCGCCGACCGGGTGCGGCTGGTGTGGACCTTCCACCACGTGCTGCTCGACGGCTGGAGCGCGGCCCAGGTCTTCGACGAGGTCTGCGAGCGCTACGCCGCGCTCACCGCCGGCCGTCCGCCGCAGCTCGTGGAGCGCGCCCCCTTCGCTGACCACCTCCGCTGGCTCGCCGCCCAGGACGGGGCCCGGGCCGAACGGTACTGGCGCGACACCCTGGCCGGCTTCCCCGCGCCCACCGAACTGCCCCGGGACCGGCGCCCCGCCGAGGCGCACCGGGCCAGCTCCTCCGCCAAGGTGCGGATCGGCCTCGGCGCCGAACTCTCCGACCGGCTGCGCGACACCGCCCGGCAGGCGGGGCTGACCGTCAACACCGTGCTCCAGGGCGCCTGGGCGCTGCTGCTCTCCCGCTACGGCGGCGGGGAGGACGTGGTGTTCGGCACCATCGTCTCCGGGCGGCCGGCCGAACTGCCCGGCGTCACCACGATGGTGGGGCTGTTCATCAACGCGCTGCCGACCCGGGCGCGGATCGACGAGCGGCGCCCGCTGCGGGAGTGGCTGCACGAGCTGCAGGGCGCCCAGTCGGAGGCCCGCCGGTACGACTCCGTGTCGCTGGCGCAGCTCCAGAACTGGAGCGAACTGCCCGGCGGGACGGCCCTGTTCGAGAGCATCGTGGTCTTCGAGAACTACCCCTTCGACGCCGGTGCGCTGAGCAGGCACGGCCTGGCGGTGGAGACCGAGAGCGTCCAGGAGCCGACCAGCTACCCGCTCAGCGTGGTGGTCGCCCCCGGCGAGTCCGTCGTGATCGACCTCGACCACGACCCGGCCGCCTTCGACACCGCGACCGTCGAGGGCCTGGGGGAGAGCCTGCGCACGCTGCTGGCCGGGCTGGCGGACGGCCTCGACCGGACCGCCGCCAAACTCCCGTTGCTGGCACCGGATTCGGCCCGCGAGCTGGTCCGACGCCTCGGCGGCGCGGCGCCCGAGCACGCCGAGCCCGAGCACGCCGAGCCCGAGCACGCCGAGCCCGAGCACGCCGAGCCCGAGCACGCCGAGCCCGAGCGCACCGACGCCGTCCGTACCCTGCCCGAGGCCTTCGCCCGGCAGGCCGCCCGCACCCCCGAGGCCCCGGCCGTCCGCTCCGGTGGCACCGTGCTGAGCTACCGGGAGCTGGACGAGCGCTCCAACCGGCTGGCCCGGCTGCTGATCGCGGCCGGGGCCGGGCCCGAGCGCTTCGTCGCGCTCGCGCTGCCCCGCACCACCGAGCTGGTGGTGGCCCTGCTGGCGGTGCTCAAGAGCGGCGCCGGCTACCTCCCGGTCGACCCCGGGTACCCGGCGGAGCGGATCGCCTATCTGTTCGAGGACGTCCGGCCCGAGGCCGTGATCACCGACTTCGGAGCCGGGCGGCGCCTGCCCGACGGCGGGTTCGCCCGGATCGAGCTCGACGACCCGGACTGCGCGGCCCGGCTCGCCGCCGCGCCCGCCGAGGCGCTGGACGCGCAGGAACGATCCGCCCCGCTGCTGCCCGGGCACCCGGCCTACGTCATCCACACCTCCGGCTCCACCGGCCGCCCCAAGGGCGTGGTGGTCGCCCAGGCCTCCGTGCTGGCCCTGACCGACTGGGCGGCCAGGGAGTTCACCGGCCGCGGCCTGGCCCACGTGCTGGCCGCCACCTCGCTCAACTTCGACGTCTCGGTGTTCGAGATCTTCTCGCCGCTGCTCGCCGGCGGCTGCGTCGAGCTGGTCCGGGACCTGCTCGCCCTCGCCGAGGGCCCCGGGCCCCGGCGGGCCGGACTGGTCAGCGCGGTGCCCTCCGCCCTCGGCGGACTGCTGGCCGGGAACGCCGTCGAACTCACCGCCGACACCGTGGTGCTGGCCGGCGAGGCACTGCCCGCCCGCACCGTGCGCCTGGTCCGGGAGGCCGTCCCCGGCTGCCGGATCCTCAACGTCTACGGCCCCACCGAGGCCACCGTCTACGCCACCGCCGCCGTCTGCGACCCCGCCGACCCCGACCGCGACCCGCCGATCGGCCGCCCCGCCGGCGGCGCCCGGGCCTACGTCCTGGACGGGCGGCTGCGCCCGGTGCCGGTCGGCGCCCCCGGGGAGCTGTACCTGGCCGGCACCGGCGTGGCGCGCGGCTACCTGCGCCGCCCCGGCCTCACCGCCGCCCGCTTCCTGCCCGACCCCTTCGGCCCGGCCGGAGCCCGGATGTACCGCACCGGCGACCTGGTGCGCTGGAGCGCCGACGGCCGACTGCGCTACCTCGGCCGCGCCGACGACCAGGTCAAGGTGCGCGGCTTCCGGATCGAACTCGGCGAGCTGGAAGCAGCGTTGGCCCGCCACCCGGAGGTGGCGGCCGCCGCCGCCCGGGTGGTCGAACAGGACGGCCACCGGCGGCTGGTCGGCTACGCCGTCGCCCGCGACGGCCGGCTGCCCGACCCCGCCGAGTGGCGGGACTTCCTCGGGCGGAGCCTGCCCGACCACCTGGTGCCCGCCCTGGTGGTGCCGCTGGAGCGGCTGCCGCTCGGCGCCACCGGCAAGCTGGACCGGCGCGCCCTGCCCGTACCGCGGTGGCACGCCCCGGCCGACGCCGCCGCACGGACGCCCCGCACCGCCACCGAGCGCACCCTCGCCGCGATCTGGTCCGAGGTCCTCGGCGTGCCCGAAGTCGGCGCCGACGACAACTACTTCGCCCTCGGCGGCGACTCCATCCTCGGCATCCGGATCGTCTCGGCCGCCCGCCGGGCCGGCCTCGCGCTGACCCCCCGCCACCTGTTCGCCCACCAGACCCTGGCCGAACTCGCCCGCGCCGCCGAGGAGTCACCGAGCCCGGCCGGCACCGCCGAACAGGGCCCGGTCAGCGGCGACGCCCCGCTCACCCCCGTCCAGCACTGGCTGTTCGACACCCTCGACGGGGACCCGGCCCGGCTCACCCAGTCGCTCGCCTTCCGGCTCGCCCCCGACACCGACGAACAGCTGCTCCGGGCGGCGCTGGCCGCCGTCCTGGCGCAGCACGACGCGCTCCGGCTGCGCTACCGGCGGCAGCCGGACGGTGGGTGGCGGCAGTACGGCAGCGCGCCCGGGCCCGGCCCGGAGCTGCGCACCCACCACCTGCCGGGCGCCGCGGAGTTCGCGGTGCTGCGCCACGAGCTGGCCGAGGGCTTCGACCTGGCCGCCGGACCGCTGCTGCGGGCCGCCCTCTGCCACCTCGCCGACGAGCCGCACCCCGTGCTGCTGCTGGCCGCGCACCACCTGGTGGTGGACGCGGTGTCCTGGCGGCTGATCCTGGAGGACCTGGACACCGCCCACCGCGCCCTGCGGGCCGGGCGGCGGCCCGACCTCGGCCCCAAGACCACCTCCTTCCGCGCCTGGGCCGAACGGCTCGCCGCACACACCGCCGCCGGCGGCTTCGACGGCGAACTCGCCCACTGGCAGCGCCCGGAGGGCGACGCGGAGGACTGCCTGCCGACCGACCTGGACGGCGCCGACACCGCCGCCGTCGAGGAGTCGCTGACCGTCGCCCTGGACGCCGAACGGACCGGGCGGCTGCTCCAGGACGTCCCCGGGGCCTACCGCACCCGGATCGACGACGTACTGCTCTGCGCCCTCGGCCGGGTGCTGGCCCGCTGGACCGGACGCGATCGGGTGAGCGTCGCCCTGGAGGGCCACGGCCGGGCGGAACTCCTCAACGGCGTCGACCTCTCCCGCACCGTCGGCTGGTTCACCACGATGTACCCCGTCACCCTGGACGTCCCCCGCGCCGCCGACACCGGCACCGCGCTCAAGGCCGTCAAGGAGAACCTGCGCGCCGTCCCGCACGGCGGCCTCGGCCACGGCGCCCTGCGCCACCTGCGCCGGGCCCCCGGCCTGGCCGGGCTGCCGCAGCTCGGCTTCAACTACCTGGGCCGACAGGACTGGACGCCCGCCCCCGGCGGCCTGCTGCACGCCCCGTACGGCGCGCTCACCGGCGGGCTCGACCGCACCGCCCGGCGCCCCCACCTGCTCGACGTGCTCGGCCGGGTGGTGGACGGGCGGCTGGAGTTCACCTGGTCCTACTCCCGCGAACGGCACCACCGGGCCACCGTCGACCGGCTCGCCGCCGAACTGCTCGACGAACTGCGGGAGATCGTCCGCCACTGCGCCGAACCCGGCGCCGGCGGCCGCACCCCGTCCGACTTCCCGCTCGCCCCGCTGGACCAGGCCGCCGTCGACCGGCTGGTCGGCACCGGGCGGGAGGTGACCGGGATCCAGCCGCTCACCCCCACCCAGACCGGCATGGTGCTGCACGGCCTGGACGAGGCCGAGCACGGCCTCTACGTCGAGCAGCTCACCTTCGTGCTGGACGGCGCCCGCGACCCGGAACCGCTGGCCGCCGCCTGGCAGCAGGTGGTCGACCGCACGCCCGTGCTGCGCACCGCCGTCGCCCTCCACGACGTCCCCGTCCCGCTGCAACTGGTGCACCGGCACGCCACCCTCCCGGTCGCCCACCACGACTGGAGCGGGCACCCCGGGGCGGAGCGCGCGCAGCGGCTGGAGGCGCTGCTCGCCGACCGGCGCTCCCGCCCGATGGCGCTGGACCGCGCCCCGCTGCTGCGGCTCGACCTGGTCCGGCTCGGGCCGGACAGCATCCGGGTGGTGTGGACCTTCCACCACGTGCTGCTGGACGGCTGGAGCGTCTTCCACGTGCTCGCCGACGTCCTGGCCGCGCACGCCGCACTCCTCGCCGGGCGGGCGCCGGAACTGCCCGAACGCCGCCCCTTCGCCGACTACGTGAGCTGGCTCGCGGCCCGGGACACCAGCGCCGCCGCCGCGCACTGGCGCGCCGCCCTGGCGGGCCTCACCGCCCCCACCGCCCTGCCCTACCACCACAGGCCCGGCCCCGGCGCCACCGCCCGCTCCGGGCAGTGGCTCCGGCACCGGCTGACCGAGGCCGACACGGCGCGGCTCCAGGCCTTCGCCCGCCGCCACCGGCTCACCCTCAACACCCTGGTGCAGGGCGCCTGGGCGCTGCTGCTCGCCCACCGCAGCGGCGACGCCCGGGTGTGCTTCGGCACCACCGTCTCCGGGCGCCCCGCCGAGCTGGCCGGCGCGGACGACATCGTCGGCCTGTTCATCACCACCCTGCCCGCCCTGGTCACCGTGGACGGCACCCGGCCGTGCGCCGACTGGCTGCGCGGCCTCCAGGAGGAGCGGGCCGAGGACCGCCGGTTCGAGCACCTGCCACTCGCCGAGATCCGGGCGCTGAGCGAACTCCCGCCCGGCACCCCGCTGTTCGACAGCCTGGTGGTACTGGAGAACTACCCCGTCAGCGCGGCCTCGGCCGGCGCCCACGGGCTGCGGATCCGCGACCTGGACGCCCGGGAGGCCACCAACTACCCGCTCACCGTGGTCGTCTCGCCGGGCGAGCGGCTCACCGTGGAACTCGGCCACGACCCCCGCCACCTCGACCGCGCGACCGCCGAGAGCCTGGCCGACCAACTGCTGCACATCCTCACCGCGCTGGCCGGCGGCGACGGCACCGTCCGACTGGACGAGCTCGACCTGCTGCCGCCCCGCGAACGGCGGCGACTGCTGCGGGGACCGGCCCGCCCGGCCCTCGACCCGGTCGCCCCGGCCACCCTGCCCGCCCTGGTCGAGGCCGCCGTCGACCGGTGGCCGGACGCGGTGGCCCTGAGCGCCGACGGCACCGAGCTGACCTACGCCGAACTGGAGACCCACACCAACCGGCTGGCCCACCGGCTGATCGCCCGCGGCGCCGGCCCCGGCACCCTGGTCGCCCTGCTGCTGCCGCGCTCGGCGGACATGCTGCTCGCCGAACTCGCCGTCGCCAAGACCGGCGCCGCCTTCCTCCCCGTCGACCCCGCCTACCCGGACGAGCGGGTGGAGTCGATGCTGCGCGACGCGGCCCCCGCGCTCACCCTGGACGCCAAGGAGACCGCCGCGCTGCTCGCCGCCGGACCGGACGGCGCCCCCGACCACCGCCCCACCGACCCCGACCGGACCCGCCCGCTCGACCTGGACGACCCCGCCTACGTCATCTACACCTCCGGCTCCACCGGCACCCCCAAGGGCGTCGTGCTCACTCACCGCGGCCTCGCCGCCTTCGCCGCCGCCGAGGCCGCCCACTACCGGGTCGCCCCCGGCGACCGGGTGCTGGCCTTCGCCACCCCCAGCTTCGACGCCTCCGTGCTGGAACTCTGTCTGGCCCTGCCGCACGGCGCCCGCCTGGTGGTGCCCGCCCCCGGACCGCTGCTCGGCGACCGGCTCGCCGAACTGCTGCGCGCCGAGCGGATCACCCACACCCTGCTGCCGCCCGCCGCCCTGGCCACCCTGCCCGCCGACACCCCCGGGACGCTGCCGGCGCTCAGGACCCTGATCGTCGGTGCCGAGGCCTGCGGCCCCGACCTGGTCGCCCGCTGGGCCCCGCACCACCGGATGGTCAACTCCTACGGGCCCACCGAGGCCACCGTGGTCGCCACCTGGTCCGCGCCGCTGACGGCGGACGGCGCCGCACCGCCGATCGGCCGCCCGCTGCCCGGCACCGGCGCCCGCGTCCTGGACGCCCGGCGGCGGCCGGTGCCCGACGGTACGCCGGGCGAACTGTGGCTGAGCGGGCCCGGGTTGGCCCGCGGCTACCTCGGCCGCCCCGGCCTGACCGCCGCCCGGTTCACCGCCGACCCGTACGGGCCGCCCGGCAGCCGGATGTACCGCACCGGCGACCTGGTGCGCCGCGACCACCGGGGCGAACTGCACTACCTGGGCCGCACCGACCACCAGCTCAAGCTGCGCGGCCACCGGATCGAGGCGGGCGAGGTCGAGGCCGTCCTGGCGCGCCACCCCGCCGTGCTGGACGCGGTGGTGAGCGTCCGCGAGGACGAGCCCGGACTGCCCCGACTGGTCGCCCACCTGCTCGCTCCACCCGGCGCCGAGCCGCCGACCGGCGCCGAACTGCGGGCGCTGGCCGCCCGCTCACTGCCCGGCCACATGGTCCCCACCGCCTTCGCCGTCCTCGACCGCTTCCCGCTCACCCCCGGCGGCAAGACCGACCGGGCCGCACTGCCCGCCCCCCGGCCGGTCGACCCCGGCCCTGCCGAGCGGGTGGCCCCCCGCACGCCCACCGAGGAGGCGCTCGCCGGGATCTGGGCCGAGACCCTGGGCACCGCCCTCGGCGTCACCGACGACTTCTTCCTGCTCGGCGGCGACTCCATGCGGGCCCTGCTGATCGCCTCCCGCGCCAACGATGCCTTCGGCGTCACGCTCACCCCCCGCGACGTGCTGGTGTCCCGCACCGTGGCCGACCTGGCCGACCTGGTGGAGGACCAGGTGCTGAGCGAACTCGAAGCCGCCGCCTCCGGCGCCCCCGACGATGACGAACGGTGAGGACCCGACGACCATGACGCCTTCGACGCCTTCGACACCCCCGGGGCCCGCACGGCGGGACCGGGCGGCCGCCCTGCCCGCCGATCTGCGGGAAGCGCTCCGGCTCCGGCTGGCCGGGACGTCCGCCGCCGCCCCGGCGGGCATCCCGCGCGCCGACCGCGACCGGCCGCTGCCGCCGTCCTCCGTCCAGCAGCGGCTCTGGTTCCTGGACCGGCTGCGGCCCGGCGACCCGCGCTACAACAGCGCGCTCGCCGTCCGGTTCACCGGGCCGCTGGACCGCACGGCGCTCGGCGGGGCGCTGACCGCCGTGGTCGCCCGGCACGAGGCGCTGCGGACCGTCTTCGAGGAGGCCGACGGCCGCCCGGTGCCGACCGTACGGCCGGCCGGGCCGGTGCCGCTGCCCGTCCGCGAGGTCGACGGCGATGCCGACCGGGGCGGCGGACTGGACGCCCTGCTGCTCGCCGAGTACTCCCGCCCCTTCGACCTGCGGCACGGACCGCTGCTGCGCGCCCTGCTGCTGCGCGAGTCCGAGCACTCCCACGTGCTCCAGCTGACCGCCCACCACATCGTCACCGACGGCTGGTCGATGGGCGTGGTCCTGGACGAACTGTGCACCGCCTACGCGGCGCTGGCCCGCGACGAGGCCCCGCGGCTGCCGCCCGTCGCCGTCCAGTACCCGGACTACGCGGCCTGGCAGCGCGAGCAGCACACCGGGCCCCGGGCGGACAGACAGCTGGCCCACTGGAAGGAACGACTGGCCGGAGCGGTGCCCCCCGAACTGCCGCTGGACCACCCCCGGCGCGGCGAGGAGGCCGGCCCCGGCGCCGTCCACCCCTTCACCGTCCCCGCCGCGCTCACCGCCCGGCTGCGCGCGCTCGCCGCCGAGCAGCACGGCACCCTGAACACCGCCCTGACGGCCGGCGTCCAGGCGCTGCTGGCCCGCTGGTCCGGGCAGCCGGACGTCACCGTCGGCTCGCTGACGCCCGGGCGCACCCGCACCGAACTGGAGCGGGCCGTCGGCTGCTTCGTCAACACGGTCGTGCTGCGCACCCGGGCCGACCCGGCCGGGTCCTTCCGCGACCTGCTGGCGGCCGCCACCAGGACCGGCAACGAGGCCCTCGCGCACGGGGACACGCCCTTCGAGCGGGTGGTCGAGGCGGTGGCCGCGCCCCGCGAGGCCGGCCGCAACCCGCTGTTCGACGTCCTGGTGCTGCTGCACCCCGCACCGCCCGCGGCCACCGCCCCGGCCGGCACCGCGATCACCCCGGTGGACGTGCCCCGGCAGGCCGCCACCTTCGACCTCAGCGTGGAGTTCGTCCCCGACGGCGAGGCGCTCACCGGCCTGCTGGAGTACCGCGCCGACCTCATCGACCCGGCCACCGCCCGCCGCACCGCCGACCAGCTGCTCCGCCTGCTGGCCGGCGCCGCCGCCGAACCGGACCGCCCGCTCGGCACTCTGCCGCTGCTCTCCCCGGCGCAGACCCGGCAGCTCGTCCACGACGGGAGCGGCACCGGGCTGCCCGTCGAACCCGCCACCCACCCCGAACTGCTGGCGCGCCGGGCGGCCCTGACACCCGACGCCCCCGCCCTGGTCGCCGGGGGCGAGACGATCGGCTACGCGGAGCTCAACACCCGCGCCAACCGCCTCGCCCACCAGCTGATCGCCCGCGGCATCGGCCCCGAACAGCTGGTCGCGCTGCACCTGCCGCGCACCGCCGACATGATCACCGCGATCCTGGCCGTCTGGAAGGCCGGCGCCGGCTACCTGCCGCTGGACCGCGCGCTGCCCGCCGAACGCGTCGGGTTCCTGCTCTCGGACGCCCGCCCGGCCCTGGTCCTGGACGAGGCGGCGCTGCGCGCGCTGCCCGCCGACGGCCCCGCCAGCGACCCCGGCGACGCCGACCGCACCGCCCCGCTGGACCCTTCCCACACCGCCTACGTGCTGTACACCTCCGGCTCCACCGGCCGCCCCAAGGGCGTCGCCGTCCCGCACCGCGCGCTGGCCCACCTGCTCGCCGCGCACCGGGCCGGCTTCGTCGCCGAGGCCGGCGGCGGCCCGCTGCGGGTCGCGCTGACCGCCTCGTTCTCCTTCGACACCTCCCTGGAGGGCGTGCTGCTGCTGGCCGACGGCCACCCGCTGCACCTGGTCGACGAGACCACCCGGACGGACCCGGCCGCCCTGGTCGAGTACGTGGTCCGCCACCGCATCGACTTCCTCGACCTCACCCCCTCCTACCTGCGCCAACTGCTGCCCGCCGGACTGCTCGACGACCCCCGGCACCGCCCCCGGGTGCTGATGCTCGGCGGCGAGGCGGTCGGCCCCCGGCTCTGGCGCGAACTCGCCGCCCACCCGGACGTCGCCGCGTACAACTACTACGGCCCCACCGAGTGCACCGTCGACGCGCTGGCCTGCCGGATCGCCGCCGAGGACCGCCCGCTGATCGGGCGCCCGCTGCCCAACCTGCGGGCGTACGTCCTGGACGACCGGCTCCGGCCGGTGCCGCCCGGGGTCGCCGGCCAGCTCCACCTGGCCGGCGAGCAGCTCGCCCGCGGCTACGCCGGCCGCCCCGGCCTGACCGCCGCCCGGTTCACCGCCGACCCGTACGGCCCGCCCGGGGCCCGGATGTACCGCACCGGCGACCTGGCCCGCTGGACGGCCGACGGACGGCTGGAGTACCTCGGGCGCGCCGATGACCAGGTCAAGGTGCGCGGCCACCGGATCGAGCCCGGCGAGGTCGAGGCGGCCCTGCTGGACCTGCCCGGGGTCGCCGCGGCCGCCGTCGCCGCCGTACCCGACCGGCACGGCCACACCCGGCTGGCCGCCTACCTGGTGTTCGCCGACGGCGCCGCCCGGACCGCCGCCGACCTGCGGGCGGCGCTGCGCCGCACCCTGCCCGACCACCTGGTGCCCGCCTCCTACACCGCCCTGGACGCCCTGCCGCTCAGCACCAGCGGCAAACTGGACCGCCGCGCCCTGCCCGCCCCCGAAGTCCACGTGCCGGAAAGGGAGTTCGTCGCCCCGCGGACCCCCGAGGAGCAGACCCTGGCGGCGATCTGGGCCGAGGTGCTCGGGGTGCCCCGGGTCGGCGTCACCGACAACTTCTTCGAGCTCGGCGGCGACTCCATCCTGAGCATCCAGGCCGTCTCCCGGGCCCGCGCGGCCGGGCTGCTGATCGGCTCCCAGGACGTCTTCCGCCACCAGAGCGTCGCCGACCTGGCCGCCGCCGCCCGCCCGGCCGGTGCCCCGGTGCGTCCCGTCCCCGCGCCGCGCCGTACGGACGAACCCGCCCCGCTCACCCCGGTACAGGAGTGGTTCCTCGCCGACCACGGCCCGCTGCGGCACTTCACCATGTCGCTGCTGCTCGACCTGCCGCACCGGCTCGACCCGCCCGCGCTGGAGGCCGCCCTGCGGGCCCTGGTCGCCGTGCACCCGGCGCTGCGCACCCGCTTCACCGACGGCCCCGACGGCCGGCGCCAACAGCCCGTGGACACCCCGGACACCGCACCGCTGAGCACGGCCGACCCGGCCCACAGCCGGGCCGAGGCCGCCGACGCCGCCCGCGCCCGCCTCGACCCGGCCACCGGCGCCCTGCTGCGCGCCGTCCTGTTCCCGGCACCCAACGGCGCCCGGCCCCAACTCCTGCTGACCGCCCACCACCTGGCCGTGGACAGCGTCTCCTGGCGGGTGCTGCTCGCCGACCTCGAACGGGCCTACCGGCAGGCCGAGTCCGGCGCCACGCCCGAGCTGGAGCCCGAGCCGGTCCCCTTCACCGACTGGGCCCACCGGCTCGCCGAACACGTCCGCTCGGGCGCGCTCGACCCGGCCCTCCCGTACTGGACGGACCGGACCGGGCAGCCGGCCCGCCCACTGCCCGTCGACCACCCCGGCACCCCGACCGCCGGCTCCGTGCGCACCCTGCGCACCCGCCTGGACACCGCCACCACCGCGGCCCTGCTGCGCAGCGTCCCCGAGGTCTACCGCACCCAGGTCAACGACGTGCTGCTGAGCGCCCTCGGCCGGGCCCTCGCCGACTGGACCGGCGAGGCGGAGGTCACCGTCGCCCTGGAGGGCCACGGCCGCGAGGACCTGTTCGACGGCCTCGACCTCAGCCGTACGGTCGGCTGGTTCACCACCCGGTACCCCGTCACCCTCGCCCCCGCCGGCCCGGCCGGAGCGCCCGACTGGGGTGCCACCCTCAAGCGGGTCAAGGAGCGGCTGCGCTCCCTCCCGCACCGGGGCCTGAGCTTCGAGGCGCTGGCCAGGCTGCGCCAGGACGACCCGGCGGCCCGCGCCCTGCGGGACGCCCCGCTGCCGCAGGTCTGCTTCAACTACCACGGCCAGTGGACCGCCCCCGCCGGCGGCGACTTCGCCCCGGCCGGCCCGGCGCCCGGCCGGGAGCTCGCCCCCGGGGAGCCGCTGGACCACCTGCTGGACGTCTCCGCCGTGGTCGCCGACGGCGAGCTGGAACTCACCTGGCACTACAGCGACCAGGTGCACGAGAGCGCCACCGTCCGCGCCCTCGCCGAGGCCACCGCCGCGGCGCTCCTCGCTCTCGTCGAGCACTGCGCCCGCCCCGGCGCGGGCGGCCGCACCCCCTCCGACTTCCCGCTCGCCGGGCTGGACCAGGCCGCCCTGGACCGCGTCGTCGGCGACGGCCGGGACGTCGAGGACCTGCTGCCGCTCACCCCGCTCCAGGAGGGCATGCTCTTCCACCGGCTGGTCGGCGGCCCCGACGACGTCTACCTCGACCAGGCCGCCCTGCTGCTGGACGGCGTCGCCGACCCGCAGGCCTTCGCCCTCGCCTGGCAGCGGGTCACCGACCGCACGCCCGCCCTGCGCACCTCGGTGGTCTGGGAGGGCGTGCCCGCCCCGCTCCAGCTGGTACGCCGCGGCGTCCGACTGCCCGTCACCCAGCACGACCTGCGGGCCCTCGACCCGGCGCAGCGGGCCGAACGCCTGGAGCGGCTGCGCGCCGAGGACCTCGCCCTGGGCCTGGACATCGCCACCGCCCCGCTGACCAGGCTCACCCTGGTCCGGCTGCCGGAGGCCCGGCTGCACCTGCTCTGGACCTCCCACCACCTGATCCTGGACGGCTGGAGCCTCGCCCAGGTGCTCACCGAGGTGTTCGAGGAGTACGCCGCCCTCACCACCGGCACCGCCTCCGCCCCCGCGGTGCGCCGCCCCTTCGGCGACTACGTGCGCTGGCTGGCCGCCCGGGACACCGCCGCCGCCCGGGCCCACTGGCGGGGCGTACTCGCGGGCTTCGCCGACGCCACCCCGCTGCCCGCCGACCGGGCCCGGCGCGAGGCCCACCGGGCCCGCTCGGCGCAGAGCCACCGCGCGGGACTGTCCGAGGAGGTCTCCGGACGGCTCGCCGACACGGCCCGCCGGGCCGGGCTCACCCTCGGCACGGTGGTGCAGGGCGCCTGGGCGCTGCTGCTGGCCCGCTACGCCGGCGAGCCGGAGGTGCTGTTCGGCACCACGGTCTCCGGCCGCCCCGAGGACCTGCCCGGCGTGGAGTCGATGATCGGCCTGTTCATCAACACGCTGCCCACCCGGGTCCGGGTGGAGAGCGGGCGCACCGCCGCCGACTGGCTGCGCGCACTCCAGGAGGACCAGGCCGAGGCCCGGCGGCACGCCGCCGTCTCGCTCGCCGAACTCACCGGCTACAGCGACCTGCCCCCGGGCGGCGCGCTGTTCGACAGCATCGTCGCCTTCGAGAACTACCCCTTCGACGACGCCCGCGCGGCCGGCACCGGGGTGCGGCTGGCCGAGGTCGCCTCCCGGGACGCCACCAACTTCCCGCTGGTGCTGCGCGCCCACCAGGGGGAGCGGCTCGGCTTCGACCTCGGGTACGACCCGGAGCTGTTCGACGCCGCGACCGTCCGCGCCCTCGCCGGGCGGCTCTGCCTGCTGCTCACCGGGCTGGCCGACGGCCTGGACCGGCCGCTGCGCGAACTCGCCTGGACCACGCCCGAGGAGCGCCGCCGGGCGACCGGCCCGGGCACCCTCCCGGCCCGGCCCCGGCGCACCCTGGTGGACCTCTTCGAGGCCCAGGCCGAGCGCACCCCGCACGCCCGGGCCGTCAGCTGCGGCGCCGAGCACCTCGACTACGCCGAACTGGACGCCCGAGCAGCCCGGTTGGCCCACCGGCTGGCCGAACTCGGCGCCGGGCCCGAGCGGTTCGTCGCCCTCGCGCTGCCCCGGACGGCCGAGCTGGTGGTCGCCGTGCTCGCCGTGCTCAAGACCGGCGCGGCCTACCTGCCGCTCGACCCGGACCTGCCCGCCGAGCGCCGCGCCGAACTGCTCGGCGACGCCGCCCCGGTGGCCCTGGTGACGCTCACCGCCGGGCCCGCCGACGTGCCGGTGGTCGCCCTGGCGGACCGCGCCGTGCGCGCCGACCTGGACCGCCGCCCGGCCGCCCCGCTCGGCCCCCGCCACCGCCCGCTGCCCGACAGCCCCGCCTACGCCATCTACACCTCCGGCTCCACCGGCCGTCCCAAGGGCGTCGTGGTGCCGCACGCCAACGTGGTCCGGCTGTTCGACCACACCCGGGAGCTCCTCGGTTTCGGCCCGCAGGACGTCTGGACGCTGTTCCACTCCTACACCTTCGACTTCTCGGTCTGGGAGCTCTGGGGCCCGCTGCTGCACGGCGGCCGACTGGTCGTGGTGCCCGCGGACACCGCCCGCGACCCGGAGGCGTTCCTCCGGCTGCTCGCCGACGAGGGCGTCACGGTGCTCAACCAGACCCCGTCCGCGTTCCGGCCGCTGATCCGCGCCGACGCCGAACACCCGGAACTGTCACGCCGGTTGGCGCTGCGCACGGTCGTCTTCGGCGGCGAGGCGCTGGACGTCACCCGGCTCGCCGACTGGTACGCCCGCCACCCCCAGGACGCCCCGCGCCTGGTCAACATGTACGGCATCACCGAGACCACCGTGCACGTCACCCACGCCCCGCTGGACGCCGCCACCGCCGCCGCGGGCGGCCCGGCCCCGATCGGCGACGGCCTGGCCGACCTGCGGCTGTACCTGCTGGACGCCGACCTCGCACCCGTCCCCCCGGGCGCGGTCGGCGAGCTGTACGTGGCGGGGGAGGGCCTGGCCCGCGGCTACCTGAACCGGCCCGGGCTGACCGCCGCCCGCTTCCTCGCCGACCCCTTCGGCGCTCCGGGCACCCGGATGTACCGCACCGGCGACCGGGCCCGCCGGTCGGCCGACGGCGGCACCCTGCACTACCTGGGCCGGTCCGACCAGCAGGTCAAGATCCGCGGCTTCCGGATCGAGCCCGGCGAGGTCGAGGCCGCCCTGCTCACCCACCCCGGCGTCGGCCAGGCCGCCGTGGGCGTGCACCAGGACGCCGGCGGCACCCGCCGGCTGGTCGCCCACGTCGTCGCCGGGGAGGGCGCGGCCGAGCCGCCGTCCGCCGCCGAACTGCGCGCCCACCTGGAGCGGCTGCTGCCCGCCTACCTGGTGCCCGCCGGCTACGTCCCGATGGCGGCGCTGCCGCTCACCCCCAACGGCAAGCTCGACCGGCGCGCACTGCCCGCCCCCGGACCGGACGGCTACCCGGGGACGGCCGGCCGGGACCGCACCGCACCGCGCACCTTGGCCGAGCGGCTGGTGGCGCGGGCCTGGGCGGCCGTGCTGGACACCGGCGAGATCGCCGCCGAGGACGACTTCTTCGCGCTCGGCGGCGACTCCATCCTCGCCGTGCGGGCCACCGCCCGGCTGCGCGAGGCCTTCGGCCGGGCTGAGCTCTCCCCCCGGGTGCTGTTCGACCACCCCGTGCTGGCCCGGCTCGCCGAGGCGCTCGCGGCCGCCGGGGGCGGGCAACCCGCCGGATCCGGCCCGGCCGCCGGCCCGGTCATCGGCCCGGCCGCCGGCCCGGCCGTCGGCCCGGTCATCCCGGTCCTCGCGGACGCCGACGCCGCCGAACCGCCGCTGTCGTACGCCCAGCAGCGGCTCTGGTTCCTCGACCGCTTCCAGCCGGGCGGCACCGACTGGACCACGCTGTCCGCCCTGCGACTGCGCGGCACGCTCGACCCGGGCGCCCTGGGCGCGGCCCTGGACGCCCTGGTCGAACGGCACCCGGCGCTGCGCACCACCTTCGCCGAACGGGACGGCGTGGCCCGGCAGGTGGTCCACCCGCCGTACCCCGTCGAGCTGCCCTGCGAGGACCTCGACCCGGCCGCCCTGGAGGCGCTGCTGGAGCGGATCGCCGTCGCCCCCTTCGACCTGGCCGCCGGCCCGCTGTTGCGCGCCCGGCTGGCCCGGACGGCCCCGGACGAGCACGTGCTCGTCCTGGCGGTGCACCACATCGTCACCGACGGCTGGTCGATCGGCGTGCTCGGCCGCGACCTCGGTGAGCTGTACGCCGCCGCGCTCGCCGGCCGCCGCCCCGAGCTGCCCGAACTGCCCGTCCGCTACATCGACTTCGCCGCCTGGCAGCGCGGCCGCGGCGACCGCGCCGAGGCGGAGCTCGACCACTGGCGGAAGACCCTGGCCGGGCTGCCGCCGCTGGAACTGCCCACCGACCGGCCGCGCCCGGCCGTACGCGACACCGAGGGCGCGCTGGTCACCTTCACCCTGCCCGCCGAGCTGACCGGTCGGCTGCGCGAACGCGGCCGGGAGGCCGACGCCACCCTGTACACCGTGCTGCTGGCGGCCTGCCAGGTGCTGCTGGCCCGCTGGTCCGGGCAGCGGGACTTCGCCGTCGGCACCGTCACCTCCGGCCGCGAGCAGGGCGAACTCCACGACGTGGTCGGCATGTTCGTCAACACCCTGGTGCTGCGCGGCACCGTCCGCCCGGAGGAGCCGTTCCGCGCGCTGCTGGCCCGGGCCCGCGGCACCCTGCTCGACGCCCTGGCCCACCAGGAGGTGCCCTTCGAACGGCTGGTGGACGCCCTCCAGCCGGAGCGGGACACCAGCCGCACCCCGCTCTTCCAGGTCATGGTGGCCCTGCACAACCTCGGCGCCGAGGCACCCCGGCTGCCCGGGCTGACGGCGCAGCCGCTCACCCCGCCGGTGCGCACCGCCGGCTTCGACCTCTCCTTCGACTTCGTCGAACGCGACGGCGGCCTCACCGGCCACCTGGAGTACAGCACCGCGCTGTTCGACGCCCGCACCGCCGAACTGCTGGCCGAGCGGCTCACCGTGCTGCTGACGGCCGTCGCCGACGGCCCGGACACCCCGGTCGGCGCCCTGCCGCTGATGACCGCCGAGGAGCGCGACCGCACCCTGCGGCAGGGGTACGGCGAACCGCTGCCGCCGGCGCCCGACACCACCTTCACCGCCCTGTTCGAGGCCCGGGCCGCCCGCACCCCGCACGCCACCGCCCTGGTCGCCCGGGACGCCACCCTCGACTTCGCCGCACTCAACGCCCGCGCCAACCGGCTGGCCCGCCACCTGGTCGCCCTCGGCGCCGGCCCCGAGCAGCTGGTCGCGATCCGGCTGCCGCGCGGCTCCGAACTGCTGGTGGCCCTGTTCGCGGTGCTCAAGGCCGGCGCCGCGGTGCTCTTCGTCGACCCGGAGCTGCCCGAGGAGCGCGCCGCGCTGCTGCTCGACGACGCCCGGCCGCAGGCCGTGCTGACCGAGCGCACCCTGCGCGGGACGCCCTGGGAGAGCCTGCCCGACCACGACCTGACCGACGCCGACCGGACGTCGCCGCTGCACCCGTCCAGCACCGCCTACGTGGTCTTCACCTCCGGCTCCACCGGCCGCCCCAAGGGCGTCGCCGTCGAACACCGCCAGCTGGTCAACCTCTGCCGCGACCACCGGCTCGGCCTGGTCGACCCGCACACCGCCGACGGCGAACGGCTGCGGGTCGCGCTCAGCGCCTCCTTCTCCTTCGACACCAGCTGGGAGGGCCCGCTGCTGCTCGCCCTCGGCCAGGAGATCCACCTGATCGACGAGGACGTCCGACTGGACCCGCAGGCCTTCTGCGCGCTGGTCGCCGACCGCCGCCTCGACCTGGTCAACGTCACCCCGTCCTTCCTGCGTGAACTCACCGCCGCCGGGCTGCTCGCCCCCGGCCGCCACCACCCCCGGCTGCTGCTGGTCGGCGGCGAGGCCGTCCCCGCCGCCACCTGGCGTCAACTCGCCTCCGCCCGGGCCGACTTCGGCGTCACCGCGTACAACGTGTACGGGCCCACCGAGTGCACCGTCGACGCCACCTGGGCCCGCTGCGCCGACCACCCCGAGCGCCCCGTCATCGGCCGCCCCGGCCGGGGCCTGAGCGCCCACGTGCTGGACGGCGCGCTGCGCCCGGTGCCGCCCGGCATGCCGGGGGAGCTGTACCTGGCCGGCGCCCAGGTCGCCCGCGGCTACCTGAACCGGCCCGGCCTGACCGCCGCCCGCTTCCTCGCCGACCCGTACGGCCCGCCCGGCTCCCGGATGTACCGCACCGGCGACCTGGCCCGCCGGGACGCCCGGGGACAGCTGGAGTTCCTCGGCCGGGCCGACGAACAGGTCAAGATCCGCGGCTTCCGGATCGAACCCGGTGAGGTGGAGGCCGCCCTGCTGGCCCACCCGGACCTCGCCGACTGCGCGGTCGCCGCCCGCGAGCACGCCGGGCGCACCGTGCTGGTCGGCTACCCGGTACCGGCCGCCGACCGGGTGCCGCCCGCCGACGACCTGCGGGCCTGGCTGCGGCGCACCCTGCCCGACCACCTGGTGCCCGCCGCCTTCGTCCCGCTGGTCCGGATCCCGCGCACCGTCAGCGGCAAGACCGACCGCCGCGCCCTGCCCGCACCGCCCGCCCAGCCCGACCGCTCCACCCCGTACGTCGCCCCGGCGCCCGGCACCGAGCAGCGGCTCGCCGAGATCTGGGCCCAGGTGCTCGGCGTCGAACGGGTCGGCGCCCGGGACAACTTCTTCGCGCTCGGCGGCGACTCCATCCTGAGCATCCAGATCGTCTCCCGGGCCCGGGCCGCCGGGCTGGCGCTGACCACCAAGGACGTCTTCCGGCACCAGAGCGTGGCCGAACTGGCCCTGTTCACCGAGGAACTGGCCGAACGCCAGGACGTCGAGGCGGAGCCCGCCGAGGCGCCGCTCACCCCGATCCAGCACTGGTACCTGGACACCCGCCGCCCCGGCGAACCGCTGCGCTTCACCATGACCCAGCGCCTGGAACTCGCCCCCGGCACCGACCCGACGGCCCTGCGCGAAGCCGTCCACGCCCTGGTCCGGCACCACCCGGCGCTGCGCACCCGCTTCCGCCCGGGCCCGGACGGCTGGCGCCAGGAGGTCGCCGAGCAGCCGCCCGGCGGCCTGTTCACCCACCACCCGGCCGCCGGCCTCGACCCCGCCGCCCTGGAGGCCGAGGTCCAGCACGCCACCGACGCCGCCCAGCGCTCGCTCGACCCGGTCCAGGGCCGCACCGTGCGCGCCCTGTTCTTCGACCGCGGCCCGCGGCAGCCCGGCCAACTCGTCCTCACCGTCCACCACCTGGCCGTCGACGGGGTGTCCTGGCGGATCCTGCTGGCCGACCTCGACACCGCCCACCACGCCGCCCGCACCGGCGCCCCGGTCACCCTGCCCCCGGAGGGCACCACCCACGGCCGGTGGGCCGCCCGGCTGGAGCGGCACACCCGCGCGGGCGCCCTGGACGCCCACACCGCCCACTGGACCCGCACCGGCGCGGCCCCGGCCGCACTGCCCGCCGGCCGCCCCGGCGCCAACACCCAGGCCGGCGCCGCCACCCTCGCCGTGACCCTGGACCGGGCCACCACCGCGGCCCTGCTGCGTGAGGCGCCCGCCGCCTACCGCACCCAGGTCAACGACGTGCTGCTCAGCGCCCTGGGCCGCACCCTGGCCCGCTGGTGCGGCCGGGACGAGGTGCTGATCGGCGTCGAGGGGCACGGCCGCGAGGACCTCTTCGACGACCTCGACCTCTCCCGCACCGTCGGCTGGTTCACCGCGGAGTTCCCGCTCGCCCTGCGCGTCGACCCGGCCGCGGGCTGGCACCACACCCTGCGGGCCGTCAAGGAGCAGCTGCGCGCCGTCCCGCTGCGCGGCCTGAGCCACGGCGCGCTGCGGTACCTCCACCCGGACGGCCCGCTGACCGGCGGCGCCGCCCCGCAGGTCGGCTTCAACTACCACGGCCGCTTCGACCCCGGCGTCGTCGACCCCGACAGCGTCGAATCCGGCGACGGCCCCGGCGCCGACGGCCTGGTCCGCGGCCAGCTGCCCCCGGCCGGGCGCGACACCGACCCGGACGAACCGCGCCCCTACCTGCTGGAGGTCACCGGAGCCGTCCAGGACGGCCGCCTCGAACTGGCCTGGACCTACCCCGCGGAGATCTACCAGGAGGCCACCGTCCGCGGCCTCGCCGAGGAGATGCGCACCGCCCTGCGCGAACTGGCCGAGCACTGCGCCCGGCCCGACGCCGGCGGGCGCACCCCGTCCGACTTCCCGCTGGCCGGCCTCGACCAGCCCCAGCTGGACCGGCTGGTCGGCGACGGCCGCGAGACCGAGGACGTGCTGCCGCTCACCCCGCTGCAGTCCGGCATGCTCTTCCACGGCCTGGTCGACACCGAGGACGCCTACGTCGACCGGATCGCGGTGCGCCTCGCCGGGGTCGGCGACCCGCGGGCCTTCGCCGCCGCCTGGCAGCGGGTCGCCGACCGCACCCCGGCGCTGCGCTCCGCCGTGCACTGGCGCGGCCTGCCGCACCCCGTCCAACTGGTCGCCCGGCACGCCGTGTTGCCCGTGCGCCACCTCGACCTCGGCGACCCGGACCGGCAGCAGCTGGCGGCCGAGACCGACCGGCTGCTCGCAGAGGAGCGGGCCACCCCGATGGAGCTGACCACCGCGCCGCTCACCCGGCTCACCCTGGCCGCCCTGCCCGGCGACGAGGTGCTGCTGCTGTGGTCCACCCACCACCTGGTCCTGGACGGCTGGAGCACCGGCCAGCTGCTCACCGAGGTCTGCGAGGAGTACGCCGCGCTCACCGGCGGCCCCCAGGCCCCGCGGCCGGTCCGCCGCCCCTTCGCGGACTTCCTGGGCTGGCTGGGCGCACGCGACCGGCCCGCCGCCGAGGCGCACTGGAGCGCCGCCCTGCACGGCTTCACCGCCCGCACCCCGCTCCCGTACGACCGCCGCCCGGCCGAGGCCCACCGGGCCCGCTCCACCGCCGCCGTCCACCGCGAGCTGGACGAGCCGCTCACCCGGCGGCTGCGCGACCGGGCCGCCGCCGCCGGACTGACCGTCAACACCGTGCTGGAGGGCGCCTGGGGCCTGCTGCTGGCCCGGCACGGCGGCGGCGAGGACGTGGTCTTCGGCACCACCGTGTCCGGCCGCCCCGCCGAACTGCCCGGCGTGGAGTCGATGATCGGCCTGTTCATCAACACCGTCCCCACCCGGGTCCGCCTGGCCCCCGGCGGCGTGCTGCCCTGGCTGCGGGACCTCCAGGCGCGCCAGAGCGAGGCCCGCGCCCACGACCACCTGTCCCTGACCCGGATCCAGGCCCTCGGCGAACTGCCCGCCGGGGAGCCGCTGTTCGACAGCATGCTGGTCTTCGAGAACTACCCGGTGGACGAGTCCGCCGCGGCCCGCACCGGCGTCCGGGTGGTCGAGGTGCGCGCCGACGACGCCACCACCTTCCCCTGGTGCCTGCGCGCCCAGCTGGGCGACCGGCTCGGCCTCGACCTCGCCTACGACCCCGCGCTGTTCGACCACCGGACCGCCGAGGACGCCGCCGACCGGCTCGCCCTGCTGCTCACCGCCCTCACCGAGGCCCTCGCCGACGGCCGCGACTTCGACGCGCTGGAGGCGCTCACCCCGGCCGACCGCACCCTGCTCGCCGACTGGCGGGCCACCGCCCGCCCGGCCGCACCCCGCAGCCCGCTGACCGTCCTCGCCGGGCACGTCCGGCGCACCCCCGACGCCCCCGCCGTGCGCGAGGGCGAACACCGGCTGACGTACCGGCAGCTCGACGAGTGGTCCGACCGGCTCGCCGGCCGGCTGCTCGCCGAGGGCCTGGCCCCCGAGGAGCCGGTCGCGCTGGAACTGGAGCGCTCGACCCGACTGGTCGTCGCCCAACTGGCCGTCCTCAAGGCGGGCGGCGCCTACCTGCCCGTCGACCTCCGGGCCCCCGAGGAGCGCCGCCGCACCCTGCTCGCCCGGGCCGGTGCCACCCGGCGGCTCACCGCCGACCTGGTCGCCGCCGCCCGCACCGCCCCGGCGCCCGGCCGGCTGCCGCCCGCCGACCCCGACCGGCTGGCCTACGTGATGCACACCTCCGGCTCCACCGGCGAGCCCAAGGCCGTCGCCGTCCGGCACCGCGACGTCGCCTCGCTCGGCACCGACGGCCGCTTCGCCGACGGCCGCTGCGCCCGGGTGCTGCTGCACTCCCCGGTGGCCTTCGACGCCGCCACCTTCGAGGTCTGGGCCCCGCTGCTGACCGGCGGCTGCGTGCTCGTCGCCCCCGCCGGTCCGGTGGACGCCGCGCTGCTGCGCCGCCTCGCCGGACCGCAGGGGCCGACCGCGCTCTGGCTCACCGCCGGGCTCTTCCGGCTGCTCGCCCAGGACGCCCCCGACTGCTTCGCCGGCCTGCGCACCCTGTGGACCGGCGGCGACGTGGTGCCCGCCACGGCCGTGCGCCGGGTGCTGGCCGCCTGCCCCGGGCTGACCGTGGTGGACGGCTACGGCCCCACCGAGACCACCACCTTCGCCACCGCCCACGAACTCGCCGACCCGGCCGCCGTCCCCGACCCCGTGCCGATCGGCCGCCCGCTGGACGACCGGCGGGTCCACGTCCTGGACGGCCGGCTGCGGCCCGTCCCGCCCGGCTGCGCGGGCGAGCTGTACCTCGCCGGCGAGGGCGTGGCCCGCGGCTACCTCGGCCGCCCCGGCGCGACCGCCGCCCGCTTCCTCGCCGACCCGTACGGCCCGCCCGGCACCCGGATGTACCGCACCGGGGACGTGGCCCGGCGCCGCCACGACGGCACCGTCGAGTTCCTCGGCCGGGCCGACGACCAGGTCAAGATCCGCGGCTTCCGGGTCGAGCCCGCCGAGGTGGAGGCCGCCCTCGCCGCCCACCCCGGGGTGACCGACGTCGCCGTGGTCGCCCGCACCGACCGGCCCGGCGCCCGCCGGCTGGTCGCCTACACCGTCGGCACCGCCGACCCCGAGGGCCTGCGGGACTTCGCCGCCCGCACCCTGCCCGACTACCTGGTCCCCGCCGCCTTCGTCCCGCTCACCGCCCTCCCGCTGAGCCGCAACGGCAAGGTCGACCGCGCCGCGCTCCCCGCACCGGAGCAGCGGCACACCGCCGGAGCCGCCGAACGGGTCGAGCCGCGCACCGGGGCCGAACGCCGGGCCGCCGAGGTCTTCGGCGAGGTGCTGGGCATCCGCCCGCCCGGCGTGACGGAGGGCTTCTTCGCGCTCGGCGGCGACTCCATCCTCAGCATCCGCCTCGCCACCCGCCTCACCGAGGCCTTCGGCACCGAGCTGACGCCCCGCGCGGTGTTCGACCATCCCACCCCGGCCGGACTGGCCGAACTGCTCACCGGGCGGCCCGGCCCGGACCGGCCGCCCACCGCCCCCGTGGCGCCCCTGGTCCCGGTCGCCCGGGACGGCGCGGCGCCGATGTCCTACGCCCAGCAACGCCTCTGGTTCCTGGAGGAGTTCGCACCCGGCGGCGCCGAGTACGTGACCGCCCTCGCCCTGCGGCTGCGCGGCCCGCTGGACCGCGACGCCCTCGGTACGGCGCTGACCGCCCTGGTCGCCCGGCACGAGTCGCTGCGCACCACCTTCGACGGCGTCGACGGCCACGGCGTCCAGCTCGTCCACCCGCCCCACCCGGTGCCGCTGCCCCGCCACGACCTCGCCGAACTGCCGCCCGGGGAGCGGGAGGAGGCCCTGCGCGGCCGGCTCGCCGCCGAACGCGCCCGCCCCTTCGACCTGCGCCGGGGCCCGCTGCTGCGCCCCGCGCTGGTCCGGCTCGCCGACGCCGACCACGTCCTGGCCCTGACCCTGCACCACATCGTCACCGACGGCTGGTCCAACGCCGTCCTGCTCACCGACCTGGCCCACCTCTACCGCGCCGCCCTCGACCCAGCCCACCCGCCGCTCGCCCCGCTGCCGGTGCAGTACGCTGACCACGCCCACTGGCAGCGCGGCCACGACGCCACCGACCAGCTCGCTTACTGGAAGGCGCAGTTGGCCGACATCGACCCGGTCCGGCTGCCGCTCGACCGGCCCCGGCCGACGGTCCGCACCAGCTCCGCGGGCAGCGTCCGGATCGACCTGCCCGCCGACACCGCCCGGGGGCTCGCCCGGGTCGCCCGCGAGGGCGACGCCACCCTGTTCACCACCCTGGTCGCCGCCGCCCAGGCCTACCTGGCCCGGCTCGGCGGCGACCGGGACATCGCCGTCGGCACCGTCACCGCCGGCCGTGAGCACCCCGGGACCCAGCAGCTGATCGGCTTCTTCGTCAACACCCTGGTGCTGCGCTCCCGGATCGAACCCGGGCAGCCCTTCACCGCCTTCCTCGCCGAGGTCCGGCAGACCGTCCGGGACGCCTTCGCCCACCAGGACGTGCCCTTCGAGCGGGTGGTCGACGAGGTGCAGCCGGTGCGCGACACCAGCCGCAGCCCGCTCTTCCAGGTGCTGGTCGTCCTGCAGAACACCCCGACGGCCGAACTCGACCTGCCGGGCCTGGAGGTGACCGACGTCCCGATCGACGCCACCGGCACGGCCTTCGACCTGGTGCTGGAGTTCGCCCGCGGCGACGACGGCGCGCTGCACGGCCAACTCACCTACAACACCGACCTGTTCGAGTCCGCCACCGCCGAGCGGATGGCCGAGCAGCTGGCCACCCTGCTGACCGCCGTCACCGCGGACCCGCAGTGCGCCCTCGGCTCCCTGCCGCTGGCCGGCCCCGACCGGCTCGCCGCCGAACTCGCCCTGGCCACCGGTGACTTCCCACCGGTGCCGGCGGCGACCCTGCCCCAGCTGTTCGAACGGCAGGCGGCCCACACCCCCGACGCGCCCGCCCTGCTCGACGGCGACCGGGTGATCGGCTACGCCGAACTCGACCGCGCGGCCAACCGCCTGGCCCGGCAGCTGATCCGCGAGGGCATCGGACCGGAGCGGCTGGTCGCCCTCGCCCTGCCCCGCTCGGCGGCCGCCGTGGTCGCCCAGCTCGCCGTCGCCAAGGCCGGCGGCGCCTTCCTCCCGGTCGACCCCGACTACCCGCCCGCCCGGCGGGAGTTCATGGTCCGCGACGCGGGCGCCACCGTCCTGATCGACGACCCCGCCCGGGTGTGGGCCGCCGACGGCCCCGACACCGCCCCCACCGACGCCGACCGCACCACCCCCCTCACCCCCGGACACCCGGCGTACGTCGTCTACACCTCCGGCTCCACCGGCACCCCCAAGGGCGTCGTGGTCACCCACGCCGGACTCGCCTCCTTCGCGGCCGCCGCCGCCCGGCAGTACGCCGTCGGCCCCGGCGACCGGGTGCTCCAGTTCGCCTCGCCCAGCTTCGACGCCTCCGTACTGGAACTGTGCATCTCCCTGCTCAGCGGCGCCGCCCTGGTCACCGGCGAGGAGGGCCCGCTGGTCGGCGAACGCCTCGCCGAGGCCCTCGCCGGACGCCGGATCAGCCACGCCCTGATCCCCCCGGCGGCCCTGGCCACCCTCGAACCCGGCACCGCCGACGCGCTGCCCGACCTGCGCACCCTGGTGGTCGGCGCCGAAGCCTGCCCCGCCGACCTGGTCGACACCTGGGCCCCCGGCCGCCGCATGGTCAACTCCTACGGCCCCACCGAGGCCACCGTGGTCGCCACCTGGACCGGCCCGCTCACCCCCGGCACCGGCACCGCACCCCCCATCGGCCACCCCAGCGGCGCCACCCGCGCCTACCTGCTCGACGCCGCCCTGCGCCCCGTCCCGCCCGGCGTGACCGGCGAACTCCACCTGGCCGGCCCCGGCCTGGCCCGCGGCTACCTCGGCCGCCCCGGCCTGACCGCCCGGCGCTTCCTGCCCGACCCGTACGGCGCCCCCGGCACGCGGATGTACCGCACCGGGGACCTCGCCCGCCGCGACGCCGACGGCCGGCTGCGCTACTGCGGCCGCGCCGACGACCAGATCAAGCTGCGCGGCTTCCGGATCGAACCGGGCGAGATCGAGAGCGCGCTGCGCCGCAGCCCGCTGGTGCGCGACGCCGTCGTCACCGTCCGCACCGACGCCCCCGGCGGCGGGCGGCTGGTCGCCCACGTCGTCCACACAGACCCGGCCGCCGCCGCCCTCGACCCGGCCGGCACCGCCCTCGAACTGCGCGCCCGGCTCGCCGAGTCACTGCCCCCGCACCTCGTCCCCGCCGTGTTCGTCCCACTGGAGCGGCTGCCGCTCACCCCCAACGGCAAGACCGACCGCCGGGCCCTGCCCGACCCCGGCCCGGTGCGGGCCTCGACCGGCCCGCACCGCCCGCCGCAGAACGACACCGAACGCCGGATCGCCCGGATCTGGGCCGACGTCCTCGGCGTCGAACAGGTCGGCGCCGACGACAACTTCTTCCTGCTCGGCGGCGACTCCATCCTCAGCATGCAGGTGGTCTCCCGACTGCGCCGGGACGGCCTGCACCTGGCCACCCGCGACCTCTTCACCCACCAGACCGTCGCCGAACTCGCCACCGTGGTGCGCGGCGCCCCCGACCGCGCCGACGACGGACCGGTCACCGGCGCCGTGCCGCTCACCCCGATCCAGACGTGGTTCCTCACCACCCCGCGCGCCGCCCACCACCACTTCAACCAGTCCGCGCTGCTCGAACTCGGCCCCGACCCCGACCAACCCGCCCTGCGCGCAGCCCTGGAGGCCGCGCTGGACGCCCTGCTGGAGCACCACGACGCGCTGCGGATGCGCTTCACCCACGACGCCTCCGGCTGGCACCAGTTCAACCCGCCGCCCGCCCGCACCGCGGACCTCCTGGTCCACCACGACCTGACCGGGCAGTCGCCCGAGTCCGCCGAAAGCGCCCTCGCCAAGGCCGCCGACGAGCTGCACGGCGGCTTCGACCTGGCCCACGGCCCGTTGCTGCGCGCCGCCCTGTTCACCTTCACCGGCGAGCCGGACCGCCCGCCGCTGCTCCTGCTGGTCGCCCACCACCTGGTGATCGACGCCGTCTCCTGGCGGGTGCTGCGCGACGACCTGGAGAGCGCCTACCACCAGGCCCGCGCGGGCGGCCCGATCGGCCTGGGGGAGCGCGGCACCTCCTTCCGGGACTGGGCCCGGCGGCTCGCCGCCCATGTCGCCGAGGGCGGCCTCGACCACGAACTGCCCTACTGGGAGCAGGCGGTGACGGGCCGCGCCGAACCGCCCGCGCGCCCCGCCGACGGCCCCGCCGACGGCCGCGCCGACGGATCCGGCGCCGGCGCCGAGACCGCGGCCGTCACGGTGGAACTCGACGAGGCGGACACCGAGGCCCTGCTGCGCGCCGCCCCCGCCGCCTACCGCACCCGGGTCAACGACGTGCTGCTGGCCGCCCTCGCCCTCGCCCTGGCCCGCTGGACCGGGCAGTCCCGGATCCGCCTCGACCTGGAGGGCCACGGCCGGGAGGACCTGCTGGACGGCGTCGACCTGACCCGTACGGTCGGCTGGTTCACCACCGTCCACCCGGTCGGCCTCGATGTCCCCGCGCCCGAACAGCTCGGCCCCGACCGCGACTGGCGCGCCCTGGTCAAGGCCGTCCGCCGGCAACTGCGCGCCGTGCCCGGCAACGGGCTCGGCTTCGGCGCCCTGCGCACCTTCGGCCCGCCCGAGGTCCGCGAACGCCTCGCCGCCGCAGCCCACGGCCAGGTGGTCTTCAACTACCTCGGCCAGTGGGACGCCCGCCCCGAGGCCGGGGGCCAGGGCCTGGTCCGCGCCGAACTCGGCTCCTGCGGCCAGGACCACGACCCCCGTGACCCCGGCTCCCACCCGCTGGAGGTGGTCGGCGCCGCCCAGCGGGGCCGGCTCGCCTTCACCTGGCACCACCGCCCCGCCGTCCACGACCCGGCCGAGGTGCGCCGGGCCGCCGAGGAGTTCGCCGAGGCGCTGCGCCACATCGCCCGGCACGCCCGGCAGGGCCGCTGACCCGCTGACCCGCTGACCCGCTGACCCGCTGACCCGTACCGACCCACGAGAAGAGGCAGGAACGCCATGGACGAGAACACCCGCTTCCAGGTGCTGCGCAACGACGAGGAGCAGTACTCGCTCTGGCCGGTCGACCTCGACGTCCCGGCCGGCTGGCAGCCCGTCGGCAAGGAGGGCACCGAGGCCGAGTGCTCCGCCTACGTCGACGAGGTGTGGACCGACATGCGGCCGCGCAGCCTGCGCGAGCGCATGGAGAACGCCGAGGCCTGACCCGACCGCCCCACCACGAGACAGAGGAGCCGCCGTGACCCCCGTGCTGCACACCGAACGCCTGGAGTTCGTCCCCTACCGGCCCGAGGACGAGGACGACTTCGTCGCCCTGCTCCGCGACGCCGAGGTCTGCCGCTGGATGGGCCAGGAGCTGGTGCCCGAACCGCAGCTGCGCACGCTGTTCCGCGCGATCCTGAGCGATGTGTACCCCCAGCGGCTGTTCGACGTCTGGGGCCTGTGGGTGGACGGCGCCTACGCGGGCCACGCGGAGGTGAAGCGGACCGGGAACGTCGACGGGCACGAGCTGGTCGCCGCCCTCGCCCCCGGGTTCTGGGGCCGCGGCCTGGGCACCGAGGTGGTCCGCGGCCTGATCCGGTACGCCGCCGACGAGTTGGGCCTCAAGGAGGTCTACGGCCTGGTGGGCGCCGAGAACACGCCGAGCCTGGCGATGTGCGAGAAGCTGGGCTTCCGCCACCTGCGGGACTCGGTGGACGAGGACGGCACGGTGGCCCGGGTGGTGGTGGTCTCCACGACCGGCCAGGCCTGACCCCGGACCGGCTCCCGGCGCGCTCGGCCGCGCCGGGGGCCGCTGTCGGTGGTGCGTGGCACAGTGGCGGCCATGACGACGACACCGGACGGGCGGCCGATCCCGTCGCCGGAGGCAGGCGAACGGGCCACGCTGGAGGGCTGGCTGGACTTCCAGCGGGCCACCCTGGAGCAGAAGGCCTCCGGGCTGGACGACGCACAGGTGCGGACGGCCTCGGTGCCGCCCTCGACGATGACCCTGCTCGGGCTGGTCCAGCACCTGACGGAGGTCGAACGCACGTGGTACCAGCGGGTGTTCGCCGGCCAGGAGGTGCCGCCGCGGTACGGCCCGGAGAACCCGGACGGTTACGGGCTGGACGCCGCGCGCGGGATGGCGCAGGCGCTGGCCGACTGGCGGGCGGAGGTCGAGCACGGCCGGGAGCTCACCCGCGGGGTGCCGCTGGACGCGGCCGGACCGCTGCCTGCTCCGTTGGCGGCGGTCCTCGGCGCCGAGACCGCCTCGCTGCGCTGGATCCTGGTGCACCTGATCGAGGAGTACGCCCGCCACAACGGCCACGCCGACCTGCTGCGCGAGGCCCTCGACGGCACCACGGGCGTCTGACGGTTCGCCGGGCCGCCCTGGCCCGCCCTGGCCCGTCCTGGCCGTCCTGGCCGTCCTGGCCGTCCTTGCCGGGCGGATGTCAGGGGCGGCCGGCGGCCTCCCGAGGCCGGGCGGCGCCGGCCCGGCCGGGCAGCCGGCTGGCGAGCAGCAGGCCCGCCGCCGCCACGGCGGCCGCGGCCAGCGCGGCCGGGGCGAGCGCCGTGCCCGGTGCCGCGCGCCCGGCCAGGACGGTGGCCAGGGCGACGCCCAGGGCCGGGCCGATGTTCATCGCGGTCTGCTGGAGCCCGCCCGCCACACCCGCCTCGGCGGCGGCCGCGCCCCGGACGACGGCGGAGGTGGCGACGGCCATCACCGTGCCGAAGCCGCCGCCGAGCAGCAGGAAGCAGCCGCCGATCGCGACGGCGCCCGAGGACGGGCCGAGCCGGGCGGTGAGCAGCGCGCCCGCCGTGAGCAGCGCCATCGCGCCCAGCACGGTGTCGCGGGTGCCGCGACGCTTCGCCAGTGCGGCCGAGACGGGTGCGGCGACGACCATCGCCACCGCGAGGGGCGACGCCCGCAGGGCGCTCTGCAGGGGGTCGAGGCCGAGGACGTCCTGGAGGAAGTAGCTGGCCGGGAAGAGCGTCGCGAAGAGCGCGGCCGAGGCCGCGAGCAGGACTCCGAGCGCGGGGCCCACGGCGGGTGCGCGCAGCAGGGCGGCGGGCAGCAGGGGGCGGGCGGTGCGGCGCTCGTGCCGGGCGAGGGCGAGGGTGGCCAGGGCGGCCGCCGTGAGGGTGAGCGCGGTGCCGGTCGACCAGCCGTCGGTCGGCAGGGTCACCAGGGTGTGCACCAGGGCGGCCAGGGTGACCGCGAGCAGTCCCGCGCCGGGCAGGTCGAGGCCGCCGGTAGCCGTAGCCGGTTCGATGCGGACCGGGGGGACGGCGAGGGCGGCGACCAGAGCCGCCGCGGCGGGCAGCAGTCCGAGCAGGAAGACCGCCCGCCAGCCGAAGTGGGTGGTGAGCGCGCCGCCGACCAGCGGTCCGGCGGCGGCCGAGACGCCGAGCGCGGCGGTGCGCAGGGCGATCGCGCCGGGCAGCCGGTCGGCGGGCCAGACGGCGCGCAGCAGGCCGATGGTGGCGGGCTGGAGCAGGGCGCCGCAGAGGCCCTGGAGCACGCGCAGTGCGATCACCCAGCCGATGTCGGGCGCGAGGGCGATCCCGGTGGAGGTGGCGGCGAAGCCGGCCACCCCGAGGGTGAAGGTGCGCCGGTGCCCGTAGCGGTCGCCGAGCCGGCCGGCGAAGACCAGCAGGGCGGCGACGGTCACCAGGTAGCCGGTACTGGTCCACTGGACGGCGGTCAGGGAGGCGTGCAGGTCGCGCTGGAGGGTCGGCTGGGCGACGCCGAGCACGGTGCCGTCCAGGGCGACGAGGACGGCACCGGTGACGCTGGTGGCGAGGGTGAGCCGCTCGCGGCGCCGGGGTTTCACCGGGTGGCCGGGCCGAGGTGGGCGGTCAGGGCGGCGCCCAGCAGGGGTTCGATGCCGTCGCCGCCGGTGGCCAGGGCGAGGCTGCCCCAGGTGCGGAGTTGGGCCAGGCCGTGCAGGTTGGCCCAGAGTGCGGCGGTGGCGGCGGTCGGGTCCTCGTCCTGCGGGTGGAGTTCGCCGACCAGGCCGACGAAGGTGAGGAACAGCGGCAGGGTGGAGCGGCGCAGTTCGGTGCCGCTGCCCTCCAGCAGGTCGTGGCGGAACATCAGCTCGAACATGCCGGGGTTGGCCGCGGCGAAGCCGAGGTAGGCGCGGGCGAGGGCCTCGATCCGGGTGCGGGGGTCGGCCCCGGTTCCGGCGGCGAGGGCGTCGGCACCGGCGAGGGTGTCGGTGAGCCGGCCGAAGCCGTGTCGGGCGACGGCGGCGAGCAGTTCACGGTGGGTGGGGAAGTAGCGGCGTGGTGCTCCGTGGGAGACCCCGGCGCGGCGGGCGATCTCCCGCAGCCCGAGGGCGTGGACGCCCTCCTCGGTCACCAGCTCGATGCCGGCGGCCACCAGGCGGGCGCGCAGGTCGCGGTCCTGTTCGGTCATGGACACTGTCTACCGGATCATCGTAGACAGTGTCTACTCGCCGGGCCGAGGGTCCATCGGGCACCATCGCGGGCATGGACGAAGGCGGCGAGTCGGCCTGCCGGCTGGACCGGGTGTGCCCGGAGTGTGGGCGGTGGCGCGAGCGGCCCGGCCCCGGGCCGTGCGAGAACCGCGGCGCGGGCGGGGCGGCGGGCACGGAGGCGGACGGGCCCGCCGAAGGGCCGGGCCGGGGCGACGCCTGAGCGCCGCCGCCGGCCCGGCCGAGCAGCACCGGGGCCGCGCTACTGCGGCGGCTGGTCGCGGAACTGCTCCTTGAGCTTCTCCTGGGCGGTGTCGACCTGGCCCTGGTACTTGCCCTGGGTGCGTTCGTCGACGTAGTCGCCGGCCTTGTCGACACCCTTCTCGGCCTGGTCCTCGTGGCCCTTCAACAGGCCCTTGAGCTTATCCAGCATGGACATGTGGTCACCCTCCTGGATGAGACGCCCCCACCCCTCCAGGATCACCGCCCTGGGCGTCCCGCGCACTTCGCGGCCGCGCGGCGCCCTTGGCAAGGCGGTCGCCGTCATGTCAAATCGTGAACCCACCGACCGTCGGAAGGAGTCGCCTTGAAGCCCCGCCCCCGTTGCCGATCCCGTTCCCGCTCCCGTTTTCGATCCCGGTCCCGGACGTCCCCGCTCGCCGCCCTGACCGCCGCCGCCCTGGTCGCCCCGTTACTCCTCGTCGGCGCGGGCAGTGCCCATGCCGACCCGGACCCGGCCCGCCGGGGCGCCAAGCTGGCCGAGCGGCTGGTCGGGGCCAGCAGTGCCGAGGACGCCCGGGACACCCTGGTCGCGCTGCAACGGTTCGCCGACCGCAACGGCGGTACCAGGGCAGCCGGTTCGAAGGGCCACGACCTGTCCGCGCGGTACATCTACGACCAGGCGCGGCGGGCCGGGCTCAAGGTCTCCCGGCAGGACTTCGAGTACACCTTCTTCGACGCCCGGACACAGCGCCTGGACGTGCTGTCGCCCCGGGCGGAGTCGGTGCCGGTGCTGGCGATGACCTACTCGGTGAGTGGCCCGGAGGCGGGCCTGACCGCCGAGTTGGGCGTCGCCCCGGTGGGCGCCACCACCGGTTGCACGCCCGCCGACTACCCGGCGGGCTCCGTCACCGGCCGGATCGCGCTGATCCGGCGCGGCGGGTGCAGCTTCGCCGAGAAGCAGGCGGCCGCGGCCACGGCCGGCGCCCTCGGGGCGCTGATCTACAACAACACCGACGGCGAGCTGAACGGGACCCTCGGCAAGCCCACCGCCGGGAAGGTCCCGACCGGCGGGATCACCGAGGCGGCGGGCAAGGCGCTGGCCGCCGAGGCCGCCGCCGGGCCGGTGCGGGTGACCCTGGACCTCCGCACCTTCATGGAGCAGCGCAAGACCTGGAACGTCATCGCCGAGACCCGGGGCGGCGATCCGGCGAACACCGTGATGATCGGCGCCCACCTGGACTCCGTCCCGGCCGGGCCCGGCATCAACGACAACGGCTCCGGCACGGCCGGCATCCTGGAGGTCGCGAAGAACCTCGGCACCCGGCCGGTGAAGAACAAGGTCCGGTTCGCCTGGTGGTCCGCCGAGGAGTTCGGCCTCAAGGGCTCCGAGGCGTACGTGAAGTCGCTCTCCGACGCGGACCGGAAGAACATCCGGCTCTACCTCAACTTCGACATGATCGCATCCCCCAACTACGCGCAGTTCGTCTACAACGGCTCCGGCAACGCGGGCGGCGGCGCGGGCCCGGAGGGCTCGGCCCAGATCGAGCGCTTCCTCACCGACTACCTGGACGACCGCGAGCTGCCGCACGAGCCGCGCGCCTTCGACGGCCGCTCCGACTACGGTCCGTTCATCGACGCGGGCATCCCGGCCGGCGGCACCGACACCGGCGCCGAGGTGATCAAGTCCCCCGAGCAGCAGGCCCGTTACGGCGGCACGGCGGGCACCGCCTTCGACGCCTGCTACCACAAGGCCTGTGACGACCTGGACAACCTGGACATGGCGGCCTTCGACGACAACATCGACGTGATCGCCCATGCCGTCGGCACCTACGCCTGGGACCTCTCCTCGCTGCAGCGGCCCGTACCCGGGCAGCGCCCGGCCGCTCGGGCGGCCGGCGGAGCGGGTACGGACACCCCGGGCGGCGCCGGAGCGGGCGGCGCCGACGCCCACGCGGTGGCGGCCTGACGCCCGGGTGGGCCCGCTGCCGTCCTCGGGCGGCGGGCCCACCCACCGGCCGTGCGCACACCGTCCATCCGGCACCTCCCGTCCGCCATCGCCCCTGGTGGGTCAGGGTACGGGCCACCGTAGTGGACGCCACTGACAATCGGCCCCCGGCCCTGTACGGTGCCGCGCGGAGCGCATCCGCCGAGACCCGGTGGGTGCGTCGAGTCCGGTCCTGACACCATGGGACCGAGATCACGACACCGTGACACCCTCGGAGGAGTCAGCAACATGAGCACGCACTACGACGTCGTCGTCCTCGGCGCGGGCCCCGGCGGCTACACCGCCGCCGTCCGTTCGGCCCAGCTGGGTCTGAAGGTCGCGGTCATCGAGGCCAAGTACTGGGGCGGCGTCTGCCTCAACGTCGGCTGCATCCCCTCCAAGGCCCTGCTGCGCAACGCCGAGCTCGCCCACATCTTCACCAAGGAGGCCAAGACCTTCGGCATCAAGGTCGAGGGCCAGGTGACCTTCGACTTCTCCGAGGCCTTCAAGCGCAGCCGCTCGGTGGCCGACGGCCGGGTCAAGGGCGTCCACTACCTGATGAAGAAGAACGGCATCACCGAGTACGACGGCTGGGGCACCTTCGTCGACGACCACACCCTCCAGGTCGCGCTCAGCGGCGGCGGCTTCGACGTGGTCACCTTCGACCACTGCGTCATCGCCTCCGGTGCCACCACCCGCCTGCTGCCCGGCACCAGCCTGAGCGAGCGCGTGGTGACCTACGAGGAGCAGATCCTCACCGAGCAGCTGCCGGAGAGCATCATCATCGCGGGTGCCGGCGCGATCGGCGTCGAGTTCGCCTACGTGCTGCACAACTACGGCGTGAAGGTCACCATCGTCGAGTTCCTGGACCGCGTGGTGCCGCTGGAGGACGTCGAGGTCTCCACCGAACTCGCCAAGCAGTACCGCAAGCTGGGCATCGAGGTGCTCACCTCGACCCGGGTCGAGTCGATCGACGACAGCGACCCGAACGCCAAGGTGCGGGTGACCGTCACCAAGGACGGCGCGCAGCAGGTGCTGGAGGCCGACAAGGTGCTCCAGGCGATCGGCTTCGCGCCGCGGGTCAACGGCTACGGCCTGGAGAACACCGGGGTCAAGCTGACCGACCGCAACGCCATCGCGGTGGACGGGCGCGGCCGCACCAGCGTCGACCACATCTTCGCGATCGGCGACGTCACCGCCAAGCTGATGCTCGCGCACGCCGCCGAGACGATGGCCGTGATCGCCGCCGAGACCATCGGCGGGGCGGAGACCATGGAGGTCGACTTCGCGATGATCCCGCGCGCCACCTACTGCCAGCCGCAGATCGCCTCCTTCGGCTACACCGAGGCCCAGGCCCGTGACCTCGGCTACGACGTCAAGGTCGCCAAGTTCCCGTTCACCGCGAACGGCAAGGCGCACGGCCTCGGCCACCCGATCGGCTTCGTCAAGGTGATCTGCGACAACACCCACGGCGAGCTGCTCGGTGCCCACCTGATCGGCCCCGAGGTCACCGAGCTGCTGCCCGAGCTGACGCTGGCCCAGCAGTGGGACCTCACGGTCCACGAGGTCGCCCGCAACGTGCACGCCCACCCGACCCTGGGCGAGGCCGTCAAGGAGGCCATCCACGGCCTCGCCGGTCACATGATCAACATGTGACGACCCGGACGCGCCGACGGTGCGGCCCCGCCCGGCGGGGCCGCACCGTCCTCCGTTCCCTCGGCCCCGGCCGGAGGTCCGCCGCGGGCGGAGATCCGCCCCGGCCGGCCGTCGGAGCGCCGGTAGGGCACCCGCCCCCGGCCGCCCGCCGGATCGGCGAAGAACACCCCACCACCCCGGGCCGGACAACCCCTCTAGCGCAGCTGGCCGCGCAGCCAGGCCTTGACCTCGGGGGTGACCTCGTCGGCGAGGTCCGCGAACTCCTGGTGCTTGGTCAGGAACGCGGCCACGTACGGGCAGATCGGGACGATCCGCTTCCCGGCGGCCCGGACGTCCGCCAGCGCCTCCTGGACCAGCCGCCCGGCCAGGCCGCGGCCGGCGAAGGCCTCCTCGACCAGGGTGTGGTAGAAGACGCGCTGCCCGTCGTGGTCCAAGTACTCGGTGAAACCGGCGAGTTCGCCGTCGACCAGGATCTCGTAGCGGTGCCGCTCGTCCGACCGCTCGACGACGGGGGTGCTGGGGGTGCTCATCGGGAAGGCCTCTCGCGGTTCGTACGGGCTTTCGGTGCCGGGCCAGACTATCCGTCGGCCCGGCGGGACGGTCGGTTCCGGACCGTGCCGGCGCCCACCCCGCCGGGCCGTGCGACGGGCGGCCGACTGAGCCGGACGGGTGCGGGCCGAGGGGCGCCGGGCGCCCCGGCCCCCTAACGTGGGCGCGACGGCGCCGGGCCCTTGGCCGTCTCTACCCCAGAGGAGAGCGGAGGAGCCGTTGCTGGTTCGTTTCGCAACGGCGTCCTGGCCCTCTCCGCCTCCTCCCTACA
>NZ_JBVIWC010000010.1:217353-266015 GCF_055594965.1 Kitasatospora sp. NPDC040550
CCCCCCCCCCCCCCCCCCCCCCCCCCCCCCCCCCCCCCCCCCCCCCCCTCCCCCCTCCACTCCCCCCCCCCCCCCCCCCCCCCCCCCCGACACCGGAGGAGAGCGGAGGGGCCGTTGCTGGTGCGTGCCGCGAAGGCGTCCGGGCCCGCGCAGTCGCCGTCCGACCCGGGGCCCCAGCTGCCGGTGCTGGTCCGGTACGGGCACCGGTCCTGGCTGATCCCCGCCGTGCTGCTGGCGGCGGTGGTGGCCGTGGACGCCCTCACCCCCCGCTCCTTCGAGTCGCTCAGCTGGCTGGCCCTGGTCCCGGTGGTCGCCGCGGGGCTGTGCGGCCCGGCGGTCACGGTGGCCTTCGCCGGTCTCGCGGTCGTCGCCTATCCCGGGCTGAACGGCCTCTGGGGCAAGTCCCACGGGATCGAGGACTTCCTGCTGGTGATCGCCGGCTGCGTCCTCGCGTATCCGCTCAGCGTCTTCCGGGCCCGGGCCGCCGCCTACGTCCGCCATCTGCAGGGCACCGCCGAGACCACCCGGCAGGTGGTGCTGCGCCCGGTGCCGCCGGGCTGGGGCGGGGTGGACGCGGAGGCCCGCTACCTGGCCGCCGATGTCGAGGCCCGGGTGGGCGGCGACTTCTACGACGTGGTGGCCACCCCGTACGGCGCCCGGGTCGTCCTCGGCGACGTCCAGGGGAAGGGCCTGCCGGCGGTCGCCACGGCGGCGGCCCTGGTCGGCTGCTTCCGGGAGGCGGCCTTCCGGGAGGAGGGCCTGGCGACGGTCGCCTCCTGGCTGGAGGAGCGGGTGCACCGGCAGAACCGGCTCTCCGCCCGGCTGGGCGAGGAGGACGAGCGGTTCGCCACGGCGGTGGTCGTCTGGTTCCCCGACGACGCCCCCGGGGAGATCCAGGTGGTCAACTTCGGCCACGACTGCCCGTACGTCCTGGGCCCGGGCGGCGTGCGGCAGCTGCCGCCGGGCGGCGGCGTCCCGCTGGGCCTCGCCCCGCTGGCCGGCCGGCTCCCGGAGGTGCAGCGCCTCCGGTTGGACGTGGACGAGACCGTGCTGATCGTCACGGACGGGGTGACCGAGGCCCGGGACCGCCAGGGCGACTTCTTCGACCTGCGCGCCCACCTGGAGGGCCTGGCCGGCCTGCCCGGGGCCGGGGAGCCGGAGCGCCTGGTGGGGGCCGTCGTCGGGGCCGTCCTCCGGCACACCGGCGGGCGCCTGACGGACGACACCGCGCTGCTCGCGGTCCGCAACGGCATGGGCGGCGGCAGAGGCCGCGGCAACGGCACCGGAAGCAGCAGCGGCGGCAGCGGCAACGGCACCGGAAGCAGCAGCGGCGGCAGCGGCAACGGCATCGGAAACGGCAGCAGCGGCAACGGAAACGGCGCGGCCGCCGGCTGAGCCGGGGACCGCGCCGGTCGGGTGGTCGCGGAGAACGGTGCTCGTGGAGAACGGTGCTCGCGCGTGCGGGTGGTCAGGCCCGCAGCTGGGCCACGGCGAGCGAGGGGCGCGGGATCCGGCTGATCACCGAGCCGATCAGGGTGCCGATCGACACCCCGAACACCGCGGACACGGCGGCCAGCACCGACTGGGCGCCGTTGCCGACCTCGATCTGCGCGGTGTTCAGCAGGCCGAAGGAGCCGGGCACCACGATCCAGAACGCGGGCAGGTAGAGCACCTGCCAGAGCGGTCCGCCGGGCAGCCAGTGCACCACGGTGGCCGCGACCGCGGCGCTGACGGCGCCCGCCAGCCCGCCGATCGCCGCGCCGTGGACCGACCCGACCACCACCTGCACGGTGACGCTGACCGCGATCACCGCGACGATCCACGGGATCGCCGCCGGCGGGGTGTTCACGTTGACCACGACGCCGGCCACGGCGATCGCCAGCCCCACCGCGATCACCCACCAACTCGGCCTGGCCACCTGGATGTTGGCCAGCTCACTGGCCGGTACGCCGAGCGCGGTGGTGGCCGCCGCCACCCCGGCGAGGAACAGCGCCAGCTGCACCGCGCCGGACACCAGCCGGGCCGTCCCGGCGCTGGCGGCGCCCGCCGCGACCTCCGACAGTCCGGTGACCAGCAGCCCGCCGGGCAGCAGGATCGCCAGGGTGGCCACGATCGTGCGCAGCGGGCCCTCCAGCAGGCCGGCCCGGGTGAGCGACAGGACGAGCAGGGCCACCAGGAACCCGGCGGTGACCGGCAGCAGCGGGCGCAGCCTGGGCAGCCGGCGGGCCAGGACGGTCAGGCCCGCCACGACCAGCGAGCCGGCCCCGGCGGCCAGCACGTTCGCCGTCACGGGCTGGAGGAACAGGCAGACGCCCACCCCGACCGGCAGTGCCCCCAGGTCCGCCACCCAGGCGGGCCAGCGGGCGGGGGCGAGCCGGATGGCGTCCAGCTCGGCCAGGGCCCGGGGGCCGTCCAGCTCGCCGGCGCGCAGCCGGTGCACCAGGTGCAGGACGTCCGCCGTCTGCTCGAACCGCAGCGCGGCGCCGACCGGCCGGAAGCTGGTGGCCTCCACCGCGTCGAGGGCGACGAACAGGCCGTTGGTGAGCGCGGCGACCCGCACCTCGGGAGCCCCCAGTGCCCGTCCGAGCCCGCGGAGTTCCTCCTCGACCTCATGGACGGGAAGGCCCCCGCCCAGCAGGGCGTCGCCCAGGTCGAGCAGCAGGCGGCGGAGCGGGTCGGCGGGGGCCTCGTTGCCCCGGACCGGCGGAGACTTGCTAGACATGGCAGGTATCGTCCCATCCCGCCCGCTTGGGTCCGAATCTGCCCTGGCCTGATCGTTTCGTGCTGCTGCTGCTGCCGCCGCCGTTGAACCGCCTCCGGTGCGGCGGGCCGCGGCCCGGCGGTCAGTTCACGTAGACGGCGGGGGCGCCGGACTGGCTGGTGTCGGTGACCGGGCCGTAGCTCGCCGAGAAGTAGCCGTCGCCGGGGCAGAGCCCGGAGCCGCCGCTCTTGGCGAAGTGCTCGTTGGTGAAGGTCAGGCTCTGGCCGCCGTTGTCGGCGGCGCCGGTGAAGGCTCCGCTGAGCCGATAGGTGCAGGTGATGGTGCCGAACCAGCTGTTCAGGACGGCGGTGGCCTGGATCTGCCCGGCGCTGCCGCCGGTCAGGGTGACGGGCAGGCCGGCGCCGTCGTCGATCGAGAGGCCGTACGGGAGGGTGTCGACGGTCAGGCTCCGCACCGAGGTGACGCCGGTGACGTTGGCGGTGCAGGAGCCGAAGGTGAGGCCGGTCAGGGACTCGGTGGCGGTGCCGGGGGCGGCCGGGTTGGTCAACACGGTGGCGGACAGCCGGGAGGTCGCGCAGGTGACGCCGGTGGTGCTGGTGGCGGTGGAGTAGAAGGTGGCGGAGCCGCCGGCGAGCGGTGCGGCGAGGGCGTCGCCCGCCGCGACGGCGGCGCCGCCCGTGCTGCCGGTGGTGAGCACGGGGCCGGCGTCGTCGGCCGGGGCTGCGGTGGCGGTGGCGGGGGCCGTCGCGACCAGGGCGAGCCCGGCGAGCAGGGCGAGGGCCAGGGGTGCGGTGCGGTGGGGGAGTGCGCGCATGGGAAAGCCTCTTCCTCGGTGAGGGGCGAGAAGGCGAACTTCCGCTGCTCCCGACGGGCTCCCGAGAGCCGGGGGAGCTGAGAGCCGGGGAGCTGAGAGCGGGGAGCTGACTCCGTTGTAGGACCGTGTCGGTGGGCCGTCAAGGCGCGGCGGCGAACCTGCTGACTTTTCGTCAACAACGATCGGGCGACGCGGTTCGGCGAGCGGACCGCGCGTGGAGAGCGCGGTGTCAGTGCCCTGACAGTGTCCTGGCAGCGCCCTGGCAGTGCGGAACGGAAGACTCCGTGACGCCCGCTCAGCCGACCGACCGAGAGAGCCGCCCGTGCCCCGACCCCGCACCGCCGCCACCCTCCGCGCCGCCGCCGCCACGGCCGCCGGCCTGCTGCTGGCCGCGCTCACCCCGGCCGCCGCCTCGGCCGCCGCGCCCGCCCCACCGGTGCCGGTCCTGACCTGGGCCGAGCCCTGCGCCCCCGGCTTCCAGTGCGACACCGCCCAGGTGCCGCTGGACCACCGCGACCCACACGGCCGCTCCATCGACCTGGCGCTCATCCGCCACCCCGCCGACGACCCGGCGCACCGGATCGGCACCCTGTTCTACAACCCGGGCGGCCCGGCGATCCCCGGCACCCTGGCGCTGCCCTCCACCACCCCGCTGTTCCCCGAGGAGGTCCGCCGGCGCTTCGACATCGTCAGCTTCGACCCGCGCGGCGTCGGCGCCTCCACCACCCTGCGGTGCTTCCCCGACCCGGCCGGCGAACAGGCCCTGCTCGGCGGACTCCCCGCCGGCTACCCGATCGGCGCCGAACAGCAGTCGCGCTGGGCCGACACCTACGCGCAACTGGGCCGCCGCTGCGCCGAGAACGACCGCACCGGCCTGCTCGCCCACCTGTCCACCGCGGACGTCGCCCGCGACCTCGACCTGCTGCGCCAGGCCGTCGGCGACCGCAGGCTCAGCTACCTCGGCACCTCCTACGGGACGTACCTCGGCGCCACCTACGCCAACCTCTTCCCCGGCCGGGTGCGCGCCATGGTCCTGGACAGCGCCGTCGACCCGGTGGCCTGGTCCACCGGCCGCACCCCCCAGGACCGGGCACTGCCGCCGTTCCTGCGCACCGGCAGCGATCTCGGCTCGGCCCGCACCCTGGACGACTTCCTCGACCGCTGCGGCGCCGCCACCCCGGCCGACTGCGCCTTCTCCGCGGGCAGCCCGGAGGCGACCAGGGCCAAGTACGCCGCGCTCACGGAGCGCCTGGCGCGCGGACCGGTCACCGTCGGCACCGGCGCGCAGGCCGTCACCTACGACGAGGCGAGCGCCGTCTCGACCGTCGCACTGCTGCTGTACTCGGCCCAGCCGCTGCCGCAGCTCGGCAGCCCCGGCTGGGCCGCCCTGGGCGGGAAGCTGCAAAGCCTGTGGACCGCCGCCGACACCCCGGCGGCACCCCTGCCGACCGGGGCGCAGCCCGGCCAGACGCAGGTCCTCGGCGTGCTGTGCGCCGACACCGTCAACCCGCCCGCCGGCACCGACTACCCGGCGCTCGCCGACCTCGCCCGGGAGCGCTCCGGCGCCCTCGGCCCGTACTGGGTCTGGCAGACCCAGCGCTGCGCCGACTGGCCTGCCGAGGCCGCCCGGGACCGCTACACCGGGCCCTGGGACCGCTACACCGCCGCGCCCGTGCTGGTCGTCGCCAACACCGGCGACCCGGCCTGGCCGTACCAGGGCTCCCGCGCGCTGGCCGACACCCTGGCCCGCGGCCGGCTGCTGACCGTCGACGGCCCGGGCCACAGCGTGCTCGGCAATCCGAGCGGCTGCGCCGCCGGCTACGAGGCGCGCTACCTGCTGGACGGCGGCCTGCCGCCGCGCGGCCGGGTCTGCGTGCCGGACGGGCCGCCGTTCCGGTAGCGGTCGGTGACCGGCGGGCGGGCCTGCCGGATCGGTGACGGCCCGGCGCCGCGCCCCGCCCCGGCCCGGCTCACTGCTCCCGCCCGCCGCCGTCCTGGTCCGACGGCTCCCGGCCCCGCGCGTGGTGGCGCCGCAGGAACCAGACCAGCAGGGCGACGGCGACGAGCCCGGCGATCGTGATGGCGGCGACCCGGCCGACGGTGCCCTCCACCCTGGTGTAGGCGGCTCCGGCGAAGTAGCCCAGGAGGGTGAAGCCGAAGGCCCAGGTCAGCCCGCCGAGGGCGTTGTAGAACAGGAACCGGCGGTACGGCATCCGGGACATCCCGGCCAGCGAGGGCACCAGCGGGCGGAAGAAGGCGATGAAGCGGCCGACGAACACGGCGGCCGGCCCGCGCCGGCGGATCAGGTCCTGCGCCGTCTCGACCCGCTTCGCGTGCCGCCGCAGCGGGCGGGTGCGCAGGATCGTCGGGCCGAGGTGGCGGCCGATCTCGTAGCCGGCGGAGTCTCCGAGGACGGCCGCGCAGACCACCACCAGGATCATCCAGCCGAGCGAGACGCTGCCCTGGTGGGCGATGAAGCCGCCGAGGACGGCGGCCGACTCACCCGGGATGAAGAAGCTGAAGAACAGCGCGTCCTCGGTGAAGACCATGGCGCCGACGACCGCGTACACGACCGGGCCGGACAGTCCGCGCAGCCAGTCGGTGATCGCGTGCATCCGCCGCACCTCGCCGGTGATCGGTCCCCTTTCTGCCCCAATGTAACGCTTGTCCGGTGTGCTGCTTGCCGGTGCAGTGCTCCACGGCCGCCGGCCCGCGCGCGCAGGTCCTCCAGGTCGGCTGCCGGCCAGTCCGCCGCAGCCCGGGTGGCCGGCGGTCACCGCAGGTCCCCCGGAAGGTCGGGTCCGGCTCGACCTCCAGCGCGCCGTGGTCACGCTGCTGCTCCCGAGGACACCGACCTGGAGCACTGGGACCTGCGCTGGACCGGCCGGGGAGGGTCAAGGACCACCAGGCCCCGGCCGCCCCCGGCGTCCCGCCGGGGGCGGCTGACCGGCGCCGCCCTCGACGGCGAGGTCCGGATCAACCGGGGCGGCGTCGCGACCGGCTCCGCGATGCCCACCCCGGCGTACCTGGCCGATGCTCACCCGGGCGTACCTGGACGACCTGCGCGCCGCCCACCGCGAGGGTCGGATGCCGATCGTCGACGACCCGTCCCGCTCGGCCCGTGGAACGGACCGCTCCGGGGCTGTGCGGCGCGGGATCCCGCCCGGGCGGAGGGAGCCCGCGCGGCCTCAGGGGCGCTGGTCCGTACCGGGGTTGACGGTGTCCGGGGAGGCGAGGTCCCGGTCCGCCGCGCGGCCGGGCCCCGGCCGGCGGAGCAACTCGCCCCGCTCCAGCCACTCGTAGAGCTCGGCGTAGATGCCGGGGACGAGGAACTCGTGTCCCCGCGCGTAGAGGTCCGGTTCGGCCCCGAGGGCCTTGGCCGGGTCCCGCCGCTCCGTCCCCTTGCACACCGGGCTCCCGGTCCCCTCGCACACCGGGCTCCGCGGCTCGCGGGGGAGCGGCCGGCCGTCCGGGTTCGACGCGCCGAAGCGCCGGCGGACCTCCGGGCGGATCCGCTCCGTCGCGGACCTGGCGCGCCCCGGCGCCGGGTGGCCGCGCAGGGCCGCGTCCGACCGCTGCCGCAGGTCGCGTAGCCCCACCGCCACCAGCGCCAGGACGGAAGCGGTCGACAGCCACCACCACCAGGGGGAGTGGCGGACCGCGGCCACGCCGCAGCAGAACACCGTCAGGGCGGCGAAGAGCGGGACGGAGCGGCGGGACAGGGCCTTGACCGGTGCGAGCACGGAGTAGTCATCCCTTCGAACGGGCGCTTCGGGGTGGGGAATTCGGAACGGACGTCCGATCCCACGGTGTCGACGAAGGGCCTTCCCCGCCAAGGGGTCGGGTGGTGATGGGTGCATCAACGGAGCGGAGGGCGGCCAGGGTGAGTCAGAAACCCGGCCTATGACCCCATAGGAAAGGGGGTACTACCCGGATCTGGTCGGTGCACAGAGGATTCCCGGTGTATTGATCATCAATGGGACGAGGGAATCACGTGCAACTGAGCAGAATGGCCGCTGCCACCGCCGTCGCCGCAGGGGCCGCCGGGCTCGTCGCGGCGGCGGTGCTTCCGACCGCGGCGGCGGCGAATCCGACGGCGGCGAATCCGGTGGCAGCGACGGCGCCCGGGACGTCGGCGACCGCGACGGAGGCCTCCCTGGACCTGCGCGGACTGCCCCGCGACTTCGAACCCGGGGCCGACTGGCAGGAGTTCACCGTCGTTCTCCACCGCGCGGAGACGGACGGGCAGTTCAACCGGGTGTTCTTCGAGGTCCACGACACCCAGTCCGTCGGGATCAGGTCCGACCAGATCGAGGTCCAGTACTTCCTCGACGGCCGGTGGCAGTCGACCGCGTCGAAGAACGATCCGATGGACAGTTGGCAGGACTTCCCGCTCCCGGAGGACGAAGGGCTCATTCCGCCCGGTGTCACGGAGATTCCGGTCCGGTTGAAGTTCGGGCCGGACAACCCGTTCACCGACCGGGTCGACATCGGCGTCATCGGTTACCTCGGCAAGGACGACATCGTGGAGATCCAGCCCCTGAAGGTCATCCGGCTCGTCCCCGGAAAACCGACCCCGACGGCGACGCCGACCACCACCCCGACGTCGACACCCACATCCACGCCCACGCCCACGCCCACCTCGACACCCACGTCCACGCCGACGTCGACGACCACCCCGACGGCTACCCCGACGACCACCCCGAGCGGGACGCCCACGGACCCCGGTGGCCCGGGGGGATCACCCGGCCCCGGCCCGTCCGGCGGCCCGAGCCCGTCCGCCTCGGCGGCCCCGCCCGCACCGGGCGCAGGCACCGGCGGCGAGCGCTCCCCCGGGCCGGCAGCCCCCGCGCCCGGGGGTGAACTGGCCCGCACAGGAACGGACTTGGTCGGCACCGCGCTGCCGGTCGGCCTCGTCGCGATCGCTGCGGGTGCCGCCCTCGCCCTCGCCGCCCGGGCGGCCCGTGCTCGCCGCCGACGGCGCTGAACCCCACCACGACCAGAACCCCCCGGGGCGGGACGGCAGTTCGCCGTCCCGCCCCGTTCCGTCCGGCTCGATCCGCCCCGACGTCTGTGAACCCACCATGCCGCTTTCCCCCCGAGTGCCCGACCTCCCCAGCCTGGAGCTGCTGCTCGCCGTCGCCCGGCTCGGCAGTCTCGGCCGGGCCGCCCGGGAGGTCGGCATCAGCCAGCCGGCCGCCTCCGCCCGGATGCGGGTGATGGAGACCAGGATCGGGGTCGGCCTCCTCGAACGCTCCCCGAACGGTTCCCGCCTGACGCCGGCCGGGGTGCTGGTCACCGGCTGGGCCGGCCGGGTGCTGGAGGCCGCCGGGGCGATGGACGCGGGGATCGAGGCGCTGCGCGGCGAGCGCGACGACCGGTTGCGGGTCGCCGCGAGCCTGACGGTGGCCGAGCACCTGTTGCCCGGCTGGCTGGTCGCCCTCCGGGCGGACCGGCCGGACACCGTGGTCTCGTTGAGCGCCGACAACTCCGGTCTGGTGGCCGAGAAGGTGCTGCGCGGCGAGGTCGACCTCGGGTTCGTCGAGAGCGCCACTGTCCCGGCCGGGCTGGACACCGCGGTGGTGGCCCGGGACGAGCTGGTGGTGGTGACCGCCCCGCAGCACGCCTGGGCGCGCCGCAGCCGGGTCGCCCCCGAGGAGTTGGCGGCCGCCCGGCTGGTCCTGCGGGAGGCGGGGTCGGGCGCCCGGCAGGTGCTGACGGCCGTGCTGGCGCCGCACGGCGGGCTGGCCGGCCCGCTGCTGGAACTGCCCTCCTCGACGGCGGTGAAGGCCGCCGCGGTCGTCGGGGCCGGACCGGCCGTGCTCAGCCGGCTGGCGGTCGAGGAGGACCTGCGGGCGCGGCGGCTGGTGGCCGTCCAGGTGACCGGGGTGGACCTGAGCCGGTCCCTGCGGGCGGTCTGGCCCAGCGGCCGGCGTCCGCAGGGACCGGCCCGCGACCTGCTGTCGATGGCCCGCCGCGCGGTCCGCCGGGGTCCGGGCCGTACCGCCTCAGGTCCGACGTACGGCTCCGGCTCCGGCTCCAGTCCGGTGTACGGCCCCGGCTCCAGTACGGCGCACGGCTCCGGCGCAGGTCCGGCGTCCGGTCCCGGCTCAGCCCGCCGGTGACTCGGCCGCCTCGTTCACCAGCCGGAGCAGGCGCTCCTCGGTGAGCGGCTGCTCCGGATCGCCGAGCAGGTCCTCGCCGTCGAGGAACAGGGCCGGGGTGCCCCGGATCGCGTCCTGCCGCTCGAAGTTCCGCTGGACCTTGCGCACCCAGGTGTCGTGGGTGCCGTTGCTGACCGCCTCGGTGAACTCGGTGGTCTTCAAGCCCTTCACCTCCTCGGCCAGGCCGAGCAGGTAGTCCTTGGAGCCGAAGCGGTCGTCGTGCTCGTCCTCGGGCTGGTTCGCGAACAGCAGGTCGTGGTACTCGCGGAACCGGCCCGCGTCGTGGGCGGCGACCGCGGCGTTGGCGGCGTACGCGGACCCATGGCCCCGGACGATGCCGTCCACCAGGGAGAGGACGTGGTACTCGACCCGTAGCTTCCCGCCGTCGACCAGCGAGTTGACCGCCCGGTGGATCACCTGCTCGGCCTGCGCGCAGCCGGGGCAGCGGAAGTCCTCGTAGACCGTCAGTGTGGCCGGGGCGTCGGGGCGGCCCAGGCTGACGGTCAGCGCGTCGCCGCCGGCTCGCGGCGGGACCACCGGCCGGGGGTCGTGGGACCGTTCGTACTGGACCGCTACGCCCGCCGCGACGACCGTCGCCACCGTCAGGACGGCTGCTCCCAGGGCGATCCGCCGCCGGCGCCGCAGCACCGCGGCGCGGCGGCGTTCGGCGAGCAGCCGGTCCCGGGCCGGGCGCGGGGACCGGACGGTGCGGGCGGGGTGTCGGTTGTCGACCATGGGTCTCCTCGTCGATGTGGGGGAGGGCGGTGCCGCGGAGGCGGGGCGGAACCGGTCAACCCGGCTGCCGCAGCAGGCCGTCGGCGGCGAAGCGGGTGCGCCGGCACCCGGTCAGCAGCACGGCGAGCACCAGGAGCGCGAGGTCCCGGGCGAGCTCCACCAGGTAGTGCCCGGCACCGCCCGTGCTCTCCCCGCCACCGCCGAAGCAGCCGCAGTCGATCGACAGGCCACGGGCCCAGGACTGGGCGATCGCACCGAGGAACACCGCGAGCAGCACGGCGGAACCGAAGGCCGCGCCCCTGGTGCAGAGGCCCAGCAGCAGCAGCGCCCCGAGCATCAGCTCCAGCACCGGGAGCCCGCCGGCGACGGCCTCCACCAGGGACTCCGGCAGCACCTGGTAGGCGCGCACGGCCCCGGCGGAACCGAGCGGTTCGCCGATCTTCGCCCAGGCCGCCCACAGCCAGACCAGCGCCAGCACGACGCGGGCCGCCGTACCGCCCCAGGGCGGGAGCGGGCGGTGGTGCCGGACGGTCCTTCGGAGGTGGTCTCGCATGATGGGCTCCCGACCGGGGACTCGATTCCTTCCCCGCCATCGAACCGAGCCGGCCGCCCCGACCGCCAGATCCCCTGCGGTTATCGCCCCATAACCGCGCGCCGGGGTCGGTGCCGGGTCGGCGGGTGAGCTGCGGCGCAGGCTTCCTTAGCGGAACGTAAGTTCTGGGCGGTGCGCCTTGCCGCCGCGCCGCGACCGGCCGCACGCTCGGGGACACCCACCCGCCGCACCAGCCCCCCGCTCCGGAGCCGCCATGTCCCCGTCGCCGTCCTCCTCCTCGCCGTCGCCGTCGCCTTCGCCTTCGCGGGAGTCGTCCGCAGCCGCCGCCGGACCGCCGCCGCCACCGTCCCGGAGCGCCACCGCCCGGCGGCGGCGCGCCCTGATCGGCGGGTCGCTGGGAAACCTGGTGGAGTGGTACGACTGGTTCGTCTACGCCAGCTTCGCCGTCTACTTCGCCGACGACTTCTTCCCCGGCAGCGACTCCACCGCCAAGCTGATGAACACCGCCGGGATCTTCGCGGTCGGCTTCCTGATGCGCCCCGTCGGCGGCTGGCTGCTCGGCCGGGCCGCCGACCGGCACGGCCGCAAGAGCGCGCTCACCCTGACCGTCGCCATGATGTCCGCGGCCGCCGTGCTGATCGCCGTCGCCCCGACCTACGCCCGGGCCGGCTACCTCGGCGCCGTCGTGCTGCTGCTCGCCCGGCTGCTCCAGGGCATGAGCATCGGCGGCGAGTACGCGGCCAGCGCCACCTACCTCACCGAGGCCTCCGCACCGAACCGGCGCGGCCTCGGCTCCTCCTTCCAGTACGTCTCGATGACCTGCGGCCAACTCCTCGGCCTGGGCATCCTGATCGTCCTGCAGCACACCCTGAACAGTGCCCAACTGCACTCCTGGGGCTGGCGGTTGCCGTTCCTGCTCGGCGCCGTGCTGGCCGTCGTGGTGCTCTGGCTGCGCCGCCGGCTGCCGGAGACCGAGGCCTTCGCCGCCGAGTCCGCCGGCCGGGAGCGGGCCGACGCCCGCGGCACCCTGCGCAGCCTGTGGGAGCACCGGCGCCAGGCCGCCCTGGTGATGGCCCTGACCCTCGGCGGCACCGTCGCCTACTACACGTACACCACCTACCTGACCAAGTACCTGATCGGCAGCGCCGGGCTCGCCAAGAACACCGCCACCCTGGTCAGCTTCACCGCGCTCGCCGTGTTCGCCGCCGTCCAGCCGCTGGCCGGACTGCTCTCCGACCGGATCGGCCGCCGCCCGCTGCTGATCACCTTCGCGCTCGGCTGCACCGTCGGCACCTACCCGCTGATGACCGCCCTCGGCTCGGCCTCCGGCTACTGGTCCGCGCTCGGCCTCTCGCTCGTCGCGCTGCTCGTCGTCACCGGCTACACCTCGATCAACGCGGCCGTGAAGGCCGAACTCTTCCCCACCCGGATCCGCGCCCTCGGCGTCGCGCTCCCGTACGCCCTCGCCAACGCGCTGTTCGGCGGCACCGCCGAGTACATCGCGCTCTGGTTCAAGAACAGCGGCCACGAGTCCGGCTTCTTCTGGTACGTCTCCGGCTGCGCGCTGGTCTCCCTGGTCGTCTACGTGCTGATGCCCGACACCCGGCACGCCGTGATCGACCCCGCGGAGACCCCGGCGCCGGCTGCCGCGGCGCAGCCCGTACCGTAGTCACCTCACCGCCGGGGAGGGTTCGTGCACATGCTGCTGGTCGAGGACGACGACCGGATGGCCCAGGCCCTCGCCACCGCGCTCGCCCGGCGCGGCCACACCGTGCGCCGGGTGGTCCGCGCCGCCGAGGCGCTGCGGCACGCCCGGGCGGCCGAGTTCGTCCTGCTCGACCTCGGCCTGCCCGACCTGGACGGCCTCGACCTGCTGCGCAAGCTGCGTACGGTCTGCGCGGTGCCGCTGATCGTGGTCACCGCGCGCGGCGAGGAGCGGGACGTCCTCCAGGGCCTGCGGGCCGGCGCCGACGACTACGTGGTCAAGCCGTTCCGGATGGCCGAACTCATCGCCCGGATCGACACCGTGCGCCGCCGCACTGGCGCCGCCCCCGCACCGGCCGACGGGCACCGGCAGGTGCGCACCGGGGACGTCACGATCGACCTGGCGGCCCGCACCGTGACCGTCGACGGCGCCGAAGTCCGGCTCACCCGGCGCGAGTTCGACGTGCTCGCGCTGCTCGCCGGGCAACCCGGCGACGTCCGCTCCCGTGAGGAGATCCTCGACCGGATCTGGGGCGACGCCTTCCTCGCCTCCTCCCGCTCGCTGGACGTGCACGTGGCCGGCATCCGGGCCAAGACCGGCCGGGCCGCGCTGGTCCGCACCATCCGCGGCTACGGCTACCAACTCGGCGCCCTGGAAGGCCGGTGAGACGCCGGCTGCTGGCCGTGCTGACCGCGCTCATCGGCACGGCCGTGCTGCTGCTCGCCCTGCCGCTGGCCGACTCCTACGCCCGCAGCCGCACCGAACACCTGCTGCTGCAACGCCGGGCCGACGGCGTCCGCTTCGCCGAGCTCGCCGACCGGATCCGCACCGACGCCGACCGCCGGGAACTCGACGCCGAACTCACCCGCTACGCCCAGCTCTACGGCGCCGCCGTGACCGTGGTCGACACCGCCGGACACACCGTCGGCCGGGCCGGTCCGGCCCCGGTCGGCCCGGCCGCCCGGCAGGCCGAGGAGCGCGCCCTGACCGGCCGCTCCACCGAGGCGCTGCCGACCATCCTCCCCTGGGGACCGGACACCGTGGTGCTGGCCGAACCGGTCGGCCAGGACGAACGGGTCGGCGGCGCCGTCCTGTTGACCGTCCCCACCGACGCGGCGCGGCACGACGTGCTGGTCCGCTGGACGCTGATCGCGGCCGGCGCCGTCACCGCCTTCGGCGCCGCCGCCCTGGTCGCGGCCGCCATCGCCCGCTGGCTGCTGCGGCCCGTCCACGAACTCGACCGCGCGGTCGCCACCATGGCCGACGGCCGCTTCGAACCGCGTGCCGCCGACTCCTGCGCCGCCGACACCGGCCCGCCCGAACTGCGGCGGCTGCGCGAGCACTTCGACGGCATGGCGGCGGCGGTCGGCGAATCGCTGCGCCGCCGACGGGACTTCGTCGCCGACGCCTCGCACCAGCTGCGCAACCCGCTGGCCACCCTGGTGCTGCAACTGGAGAACGCCGAGCCGTATGTCGCACCGGGCCCCGGTCGGCAGGCGCACGCCCTCGCCCTGGACGAGGCGGACCGGCTGGGCGAGCTGCTCGACGGCCTGCTCGCCCTCGCCCGGCTGGAGGCGGCCGCCGCGCCGGTCGAGGAGGAGGACGTCTCCGCGGCCGTGGCCGAGCGGGTGGCGGCCTGGGCTCCGGTGTTCGAGGCGGGCGGCCCGGAGCTGACCGCCGACATCGCTCCCGGGCTGCGTGCCCGCACCCTGCCCGATGCGGCCGGGCGGATCCTGGACGCCCTGCTGGACAATGCCGGCAAGTTCGTCCCGCCCGGTGCCGGGGTGCGGGTGACCGCCCGGCCCGGCCCGGACGGTGGCGCGGTGGTCCGGGTGCGGGACACCGGCCCCGGCGTCCCGCACGCTCAACTCCCGCTGCTGCTGGGGCGCTTCGCCCGCTCACCGGAACACCAGAACCTCCCCGGCACCGGCCTCGGCCTGGCCATCGCGGACGAACTCGCCCGCGCGGGGGGTGGAACGCTCACCGTCGCGCTGACCAGCCCACACGGACTGACCGTCGAGTTCCGGCTGCCCGCGCCCTGAACCTCGCAGCGGTGCGGCGGTTCAGCGGTACCAGGTGCGGATGGCGGCGGCGGCCGCCCGGACGTCCGCGCCCCCGTCGCGGATGCGGGCGGCGAGCTCGGCGGCGGCCTTCGGGCCGACGGTGACGGTGACGCCGGAAGCGCTGAGGTAGGCGGCGGCGACGACCGCGGCGAAGTGCTCGTTGCCGGACTCCAGCGCCGGGACCCGGATCAGCTGGTGCATGAGCGCGGCCGCGCGCTGGTGCGGGCCCTCGTACACGGGGACGTCCATGACCTCGTCGGCGTGCCGGGCGACGGCGGCGGTGAGGGTGCCGTAGTCCGTGATGTCGGGGTCGGTGGGCAGGAAGCGGTGGGCGATGTCGAGCAGCCAGGCCCGGTCGATGCGCAGGATCACGCCGGGTCCAGGGCGGGTCCGCGCCGCCGGCGGGTGTGCTGTTCGGGGGCCTGGTGGAGCCGGCGCCGCTGCCCCGGCCGGACGTTCAACCGCATGGGGTGCAGCGTAGCCAGCCGTAGCGGCCGCTACCAAACGGGCTTGACGGTGCCTCGGTCGCGGCCCCGGGCGCACTGGTGGGCGCCGCCGTGCCCCTGAGTGGTGGGCCCGGGTGACGACGAGGAGCCATATGGCGGACAGGGCCCGAGTGGCCGATTCCGTGGTAGCGGCTGGTGGTCCGGTCGGCGGCGGGGTCCGCGGCACCCGGACCGCTCGGGGGTTCGGGTCGGGGGCCGCCGTTCCAGGGTCTCGTCGATGGGTGCCGGGGCACGCGGGGCTACGCGTTCGGGGTGCGGACCGGGGCCGTGCGGGTGGCGAGCTGTCATCGGGTGCTCGGGCCTGGAGCGCTGGTGGGCGGGCAGCCGCGGAGGACTGCCGTTGCGCACCGAGTGTGTCCGTGTTGACACTTTCCGTGAGTGCGCGGTGTGGATCCGCTGCGCTTCCACCAGAGATGACCTGTATGGGAGGCCGAGGCGACGTGTTGGGACGATGGATTCCGGGGGAAGGCGGAGGCGAGGGGCGGGGGCGCCGTCTGCTGGGCGCGCTCGCTTCGGTGGGCGCCTTGGCGCTGAGTGGTGGCGCGGTTCTGCCACTGCCTGTGGCAGGCGCCGCGGTGGCGACCGGCAGCACAGCTGCGGCCGTGGACGCCGGCGCGTGTTCGGTGGCGAGCGGTACAACGGTCTGCGCCACCCCGGGCTCCTCCACCTACACCGTGCCGCAGGACGCGCTGCAGGTCCGGTTCGCCGTCATCGGTGGGGGCGGCGGTGGGGGCGGAGGGATTGGCGGCGCCGGGGGCGGAGCCGGTGCGGCGATCGTCTGCACCGTCACCGGCCTGGCGCCGGGCACGGTGCTGGCGGTGACCGTGCCCGCCGGCGGCAACGCCGGTGCCCTGGCAGTGGGTTCGCGGGTCCTGAGCCCTGCGGGCGGTGGTCAGGCCGCCTCCGTCACCGCTTCCGGCCTGGCCATCTCAGCCGCCGGTGGCGGAGGAGGCGCCGGCAGCGTCGGCGGGCTCGGCGGGCTCGGCGGTGTTGGCGGGCTCGGTGGCGTCGACGGCGGTGCCGGTGGCGGCAGCGGCGGGGGCGCGGGCGGTACGGCAAACGGCCCTCAGGGGGCGACCGGCGGCCAGCCGGGCACCTCGCCGGCCTGTACGGCCTCCGGCGACGGGCTGACGGCCGTCACGGGTCCGGCCGCCACCAGCTCCGCCGGGCAACCCGGCCCGTTCCGCGGCAGCGGCAGCGGCGGGAGGATCTCTCCCGACGGCCTCGCACCCCAGTGCCCCGGGGCCGGCTTCGGCGGCCGAGGCGGTTCGAACGCCCTGGGCGGCTCGGGGCTCCCCGGATTCAGCCTTGGCGACGGCGCGCCGGGATGCGTCCTGATCACCCCCGTCGTGTCCTGCCTTCCGAGCGGTTCCACCTCCGTCTGCGCCCCCGGCGTCGCCCGGTACACCGTCCCGGCCCAGAGCAGCACCCTGACCGTCACGGCCGTGGGCGCCGCGGGTAGCGGCGGCGGTGGTGGCGGCGGTCAGGACGCCAACGGCATCTATGGCGACGGCAGCAGCGGCCAGGGCGGCACGGGCGGCGGCGCGGCATCAGCCCTCACCTGCACCTTCACCGGGCTCCAGCCGGGCACCGTCCTGGACGTCACGGTGCCCTTCGCCACCTCCGGCGGGGCGGGCGGCACGGCCGCGTCCGCGGGCAGCCCCGGCCGCGGTGGCACCGGCGGCCAAGCCGCGTCCGTCACCGGCTCCGGTGGGATCGCGGTCCTCGCGCCCGGCGGAGGCGGCGGAGCGGGCGGTCACGGCTCCGGCAACCGTCCTGCGGGCGGTTCCGGAACCGACGGCGGCCCGGCCGGCCAGGGCGGCGGGGCGGGTGGATCCGGCGGCTTCGCCAAGGCCACCGGCGGCCAGCAGGGGACCTCCCCGGTCTGCGAGGCCACCGCCACCGGAGTGAAGGCCACCTCCACCGCCTACACCGGCACCGCCGGCGGCGTGGTGACCGAGGAGCAGACCGGCAGCACCGGTGGGACCATCACCCTGCCTCCCGACATCACCGGTGCCTGTCCCGCCGGCACCGCGACAGGCAACGCTGGAAGCGGCGGAAACGGTGGAAGCGGCGGCCGCAGGGCACAACCCCACGGACAGAACGGCGCGAACGGGACCGCCGGCGCGAGCGGCTGCGTCCTCCTGGTCGCCACCCCGTGAACCGGGGCGCTGCCGGACCGCGACCGGCCCGGCGGGACGGCGGGCGACCGCGGTAGCCGGGGGCACCTGCCGGCCCGCGGTCCTCGTCCTCGGCCGGGGCCGGCTCGTGCTGGCCCCGGCCTCCTGGCCGATCCCCCGACCCGTCGATGGACGATCGCCCGCTTCGTCCCCTTCGCGCGCGACCTCGCCTCGACCCGTCGTTCGTGCCGGGCGGCCCCGTGCTTCGGTGGCGGTGGGCCGCCCGTCGGATGGTGGCCGCTTGCCGCACACCGGCAGGCCACCGCGGACCTGACGAGGTGCTCCTACCCGTAGACCGAGCGGTAGTAGGCCGCCGCCCCCGGGTGCAGCGGGACGGCGCCGGTGGAGACGGCGAAGCGGGGTTCCAGCCGGGCGCCGGCCGTCACCGAGCGCAGCAGGGTGGCCCATTGGTCGAAGAGGATGCCGAGCAGCCGCCGGACGGCGTCCTCGGGGACGCCCGGCCGGGCGGTCAGGTAGTTGCCGACGCCGAGGGTGGGCACAGGGCCGGCCAGGTCGTAGGCGCCGGCGGGCAGGGTGACGGCGGTGTACACCGGGCCGTAGCGCTCCCGCAGCAGCGCGGCGACGGCGTCCAACGGCACGAAGCGCAGCGGCAGTTCGTGGGCCAGCGCGGCCACTGCGGGGGTCGGGACGCCGCCGGACCAGAACGCCGCGTCCAGGGTGCCCGCGCGCAGCGCGGCCAGCGATTCGGCCAGTCCGAGGGACTGCTGCCGCACGTCGATCCCCGCCCGGCGCAGCAGCCGCCCGGCCGTCACCTGGTTGCCGGAGCCCACCGCGCCGGTGGCCACCCGGCGGCCGGCCAGGTCGGTCAGCTCGCGCACCGGCCCGTCGGCGGGGGCCAGCAGGTGCAGGTAGTTGACGTACACCCGGGCCAGCGCCGTCAGGCCGAGCGGACGGTCGAAGGTGTCGCGGCCCAGGACGGCGTCCTCGGCGACGTCGGCGGTGGTGAGCGCGAGGTCCACCGAGCCGTCGGCGAGCTGTTGCAGGTTGTCGACGCTGGCCGCGCTGCTCACCGGGGTGAGGGTGAGCCGGCCGCTCGCGTTCACGGCCCCGGTGAAGGAGTGTCCGAAGGCGTTGTACGGCCCGCCCTCGGGCCCGGTGGCCAGCCGCAGTGCGCGGGCGGGTGCCTCGCGGCCGGAGCAGCCGGCCGCCCAGCCCGCGCCGAGGGCCGCCGCCAGGGCCGCGCCCAGCAGCGTGCGGCGGCGCGGAGCGCTGGCGGTCATGGCGGGAAGGGTAGCCCAGCCCGGGGTGCGGCGGACGCCGGGCCCCGGGAACGCGGGCACCGCCGGGCCCTGGGAGCAGGACCCGGCGGTGCCGGAGGTGGTGCGGGGCGCGGGCCGTGCGTCAGGCGCGGCGGCCGCGCTTGCGGCGGGCCAGGAAGACCGCTCCGCCGCCGATCGCCAGCAGGGCGACGGCCGCGGCCGCGATCGGCCCGGTGTTGGAGTCGGCGCCGGTCTCGGCCAGCGGCGGGCCGGAGACGCTGCTGGTGGCTCCGGCGACGGCGGTGGCTCCGGCGACGGCGGTGGAGCCGTCGGCCGAGGTGGCCGAGCCGCCCGAGCCGGCCGGGGTGGTGGCGGAGGAGCCGCCGGTGGGCCGGCCGCTCGGGGTGTCGCCGCCGACCGGGGCGCCGGTGGTCGGGTCCAGGATCAGGGTGGCCGACTGCGGGTTCTTGAAGTCGAACATGCCCTCGATGGAGCCGGCGTGCTCGTCGAAGGAGGAGTCGCCGATCCGGCCGGTCTTCCAGTTGTCCTCGACGAAGCGCAGGATCGAGGTCTGGTCGGTCTGGGTGTGGTCGACGAAGTTGGCCTTGGCGTACGGCGAGACGACCAGCAGCGGCAGGCGCGGGCCGAAGCCGCAGCGGTCGGCGTAGCCGCCCCAGCCGGCGTCCTGGCCGCACTGGCCGGCGCCGCTCAGGCTGTCGTTGGCCGGGTCCTTGGAGCCGTTGACCGGCTCGGCGAACTTGTGGTCGTACCAGCCGTCCGAGTCGTCGTAGGCGATGACGACGGCGGTGGAGGCCCAGTCCTTGGACTTCTGCAGCTTGTTGACGGTGTCGACGACGAAGTGCTGCTCGTCCAGCGGGTCGGAGTAACCGGCGTGGCCGTCCTGGTAGTTGGCGGCCTTGAGGTAGCTGACGGCGGGCAGGTTGCCGTGCTGGAGGGCGGCGTCGAAGTCGGTCAGGTCGTACTGGTGGTTGGCCTGGCCGGCGTGGCCGATCTCCTCGACGTCCTTCGGAGCGAGGTGCTTCGGGTTGGCCGTGGACTTGTAGTACTGGAAGGGCTCGTGGTGCGGGTTGTAGTCGGTCTGCGAGGCGCCCACGATGTTCTTGTGCGCGGACTCGCAGGCCGCCTTGCCGTCCTTGGTGCCGGTCGGCTTGAAGCCGCCCTGGAACCAGCCCCAGCTGACGCCCTTGTCGTTGAGCAGGTCGCCGACGTTCTTGCCGGTCATCACCAGCTGGTTGTGCGCGGGGCTGGAGCAGTCGTCGTAACCCGGGTCCGGGTCGTTGATGACGGTGCCGACGCCCTTGGCGTCCGGGGAGGCCACCACGTAGGCGTCGGTGGTCTGCTGGCCGGTCTTCGGGTCGACCGGGTAGCCGCCGTGGGTGTTGCCGGTGACCAGGTTGATCGCGCCGGGGGTGGAGGGCCCGTAGTTGGTGCCGAAGGAGTTGTCGCTCATCGCGAAGTGCTGGGCGTAGTTCCAGTAGCCGGTGACGGTGTTGCCGTCGTAGTAGTCCATCACCAGGCCGGGCGCGGTGTACATCGGAGCCTTGCAGTTCTCGATGTCGGTGTGCTCGACGAACTTGTCCATCTTGCCGCCGTCGAAGGCGAGCTGCTCGTCCTTGTAGGTGTGGTCCTGGTCGCAGGTGACCGCCTGGGACGGGCTCAGCCGGACCGGGTTGTTGCGGTTCGGGTTCTTGTGCAGCAGGTCGTCGCTCAGGCCGTCCACCTTGGGGGTGTCGGGCTTGGCGGTGAACTTCACCTTGTCGTCGGCGGTGTTGGCCGCGTTCGGGTAGGTGCCGAAGTAGTGGTCGAAGGAGACGTTCTCCTGGAATATCACCACCAGGTGCTTGACCGGGGTGGCGGTCTGCGGGCCGTCGGCGGCGAAGGCCGCGGGGGCACCGCCGAAGGCGGTCAGCGAGGCAGCGCCGATCAGGCCGGCACCGTAGCGGAGCCACCTGTTGCGGGAGGGAACTGCGTGCATGGTCGGATCCTCGACGTCATCGTCATGTGTGTCAGAAGTGGGGCCGTGACGCGCGTAGCACGAGCGGCGCGGCGGCTAGACGCTAGAGCGTAGCGGTGAACACGGTTGACGAGTGCATGTGAACACGCGGTAAATCGCCGGGGGACGGAACTCTTCGCCGGGGCTGACACCGGGAAGACAAGTCCGTTGAATGCCCCTCGAATCCGACGAATACGGGACGTCTTTCGACGGTTTCCGGCCAGAAATGTCGCTTCCATCCCGGCCGGGGCCACCGACCGACCCGGCGCGAAACCGTGGTCGATCTCACGGAACGCCCCCGGCCCCGCTGCGGAGCGGGGCCGGGGGCGGGAGAAGAGGGACCGGGAGGTGAGGGTCCGGGAGATGAGGGACCGGGGCCGGGGGACCGGGGGCGGGGGTGGTCGGGGTGCCCGCCCCCGGTCCGGTCAGGCTCCGGCCGCGGCGGCCTCGCCCTGGACGCCCTGGAGCGCGGCGACCAGGGCGTCGACGTCCTGCACGGTGTTGTAAAGGGCCAGCGAGGCCCGCGCCGCGCTCTGCAACCCGTAGGCGGCGAGGGCGGGTTGGGCGCAGTGGTGGCCGGCCCGGATGGCGATGCCCTGCTGGTCGAGCGCCCCCGCGAGGGCGATCGGGTCCGTCCCGTCGAGCAGGAAGGTGAGCACCCCGATCTTGCCCGGGGCCTCGCCGATCAGCCGCAGCCCGGGTACCGTTCGCAGCGCCGCGGTGGCGTACGCGGTGAGCTGCTCCTCGTGCGCGGTGGCGGCCGCACGGTCCAGCCCGGCGACGTACCGCAGGGCGGCCCGCAGCCCGGCGACCCCGCCGATGTGGCCGGTGCCGGCCTCCAGGCGGTGCGGGACGGGGGCGTAGCTGGTCTCCTCGAAGCTCACCGAGTCGATCATGTTGCCGCCGCCCTGCCACGGGGGCATGGCCTCCAGCAGTTCCCGCTTGCCGTACAGCGCGCCGATCCCGGTCGGGGCGAAGATCTTGTGCCCCGAGAAGGCGTAGAAGTCGGCGTCCAGCGCGGTGACGTCCACCGGGAAGTGGGCCACCGCCTGGGCGCCGTCGACCAGCACCTTGGCGCCGTAGCGGTGGGCCAGCGCCGTCATCTCGGCCACCGGCGGCACCGTTCCGAGCACGTTGGAGGCGTGGGTGAGCGCCACCAGCTTGGTCCGGAAGGAGAGCAGGTCCCGGTAGGCGTCCTGGTCCAGCTGCCCGTCCGGGAGCAGCGGGATCGGGACGACCCGGGCCCGGCGCTCCTTGGCGATCAGCTGCCAGGGCACCAGGTTGGAGTGGTGCTCGGCCGCGGAGACCAGGATCTCGTCGCCGACGCCGAGGTTGGCCCGGCCCCAGGTCTGGGCCACCAGGTTGACGGCCTCGGTGGTGCCCCGGACGAAGACGATCTCGTCCGGGTCCGGGGCGCCGAGCAGCTTGGCGGCCTCGGCGCGGCCCTCCTCGTAGATCTGGGTGGCCTGCTTGGCGAGGGTGTGCGCCCCCCGGTGGACGTTGGAGGTGCCCGCCGAGTAGTGCTCGCCGACCGCCTCGACCACCTGGCGGGGCTTGAGGGTGGTGGCGCCGTTGTCCAGCCAGACCAGCGGGCGGCCGTTGACCTCGCGGTGCAGCTGGGGGAAGTCGCGGCGGACGGCCTCGACGTCGAAGCCCGCGGCGGGGGCGGTGGGCGGTGACGTCCGGTCGGCCCGGGTGGGCAGCCAGTAGCGGGGGCCGCCGGCGGCGTGGGCGAGGGCCTCGGGGAGCGGGAACGGGGGCGCGGCGGCCGGGGCGGCGGTGAGTCCGCCCGGTGCGGCCGGAGCTCCCGGCGCGGCGGGTGCTCCCGGAGCTCCCGGGACAGCCGGTGCTCCCGGTGCCGCGTTGACGCCGGTGCCGCGCCCGAATCCGTCAGGAGTAGTCATGGTAGTTGGACACCTCGACGTTCTGCAGCACGGCGACGGCGTCGTCCACCAGCGCGGCGGTCGAGAAGTAGCTGGTCACCAGGTAGGAGGTGATGGCCTGCCGGTCGACGCCCATCGCGCGCACCGCCAGCCCGGGCTCGACCTCGTCCGGGACCTTGGCCGGCCGCAGGCCCACCACGCCCTGGCGCTCCTCGCCGACCCGCATCAGCAGGATGTTGGTGGTGCCGGGCGCCGAGTTGGCCGAGCCCTTGAGGTCCAGCTTGTCGGAGGGCAGCAGCGGCACGCCGCGCCAGGTCAGGAAGGGGCTGCCGAACAGTTCGACGATCTGCGGCGGCACCCCGCGCCGGGTGCACTCGCGGCCGAACGCGGCGATCGCCCGCGGGTGGGCGAGGAAGAAGGCGGGCTGCTTCCAGACCCGGGCGAGCAGCTCGTCCAGGTCGTCCGGGGTGGGCGCGCCGCCGCGGGTGCGCACCCGCTGGGTGGGCACCACGTTGTTGAGCAGGCCGTACTCGGGGTGGTTGAGCATCTCCCACTCCTGGCGCTCGCGCAACGCCTCGACGGTCAGCCGGAGTTGGGCCTGGACCTGGTCCATGTCGGAGTTGTAGATGTCCGCGACGCGGGTGTGCACCTTGAGCACGGTCTGGGCGATGCTCAGCTCGTACTCGCGCGGGCTCTCGTCGTAGTCGACGAAGGTCTCCGGCAGGTACGGCTCGCCGGAGTGGCCCGAGCTGAGGTCGATCGGGTGCTCGGCGTCGACCTGGCTCCGGGCGGTCGCGAACTCGTCCAGCTGGGTGCGCAACGAGGCTTCCCGGGCGGCGAGTTCGGTGAGCAGGCGGCGGTCCAGGGTGAGCACCGTACAGGAGCTGACGGCCTTCACCCGGAACGGCATCGCGGCGCCGGCGGCCCAGGCGGCGGCGTCGAAGAAGTCGCCGTCGCCGAGCATGCCCAGCAGGGCGTCCTGGCCGTACTCGCCGGTGGCACGCTTCTCGGCCCGCCCGGAGGCGATGACGTGCAGCTGCTCGGCCGGGGCGTCGGCGTCGACGATCAGCTCGCCGGGCGCGACCTCGCGCTCGGTGAACCCGGCGGCCAGGGCGGTGAGCACCGGGCCGTCGACCTGGCTGAGGAAGGCCAGTTCGCGCAGGTCCTCGGGGATGACCCGGGTGGCACCGGAGCCGTCGACGTAGGTGCCGACCAGGCCGTCGCCGAGGATGAAGCCCCGGCGGCGGTTGACCCGGAAGACGCCCGCCTCCAGGTCCACCCAGGGCAGCACCCGCAGCAGGTAGCGCGGGGTGATCCCGAGCATCTGCGGCACGGTCTTGGTGGTGGTGGCGAGGTTGCGGGCGGCGGAGGTACTGAGGCTCTGCTGGCTGGGCTGGTTCTGCGGAACGGCCTCGGTGGTCACGGCTGGTCCCCTCTGCGGCAGGTGTGGGAGGACGGGATCCGACCGGTGTCGGACCGCCTCGCCGATTCTTGCCGCTGGAGCGGATTGACGTGGGCACGTTTGAAGGCGCCGGATAGCGGACAGCCCCTGCGCAAACGGGCGACTCCCGCCCGCCAAACTCACTCGATCGGGTGAGTTTTCCATAACAGGGGCCGATGCTTCCCCAAGCGCACCTTGGAAGCACGGGGGGCGAGTTGGGGCGCACGGTGGGGGCACCCGGGCTGCGCCGGTGGGCCGGGACCAGGCGCAGACCTCAGGCGTCGACCTCAGGCGCAGTCCTCAGGCAGGGGCCGCAGGAGCGGGCCTCAGGGGTAGACCGCGAGCCGGGGCTCGACCGTGCCCGGGGCGGGCGCGTGCAGGACGGTGATCCGGTAGCTCTCGGTGAGGGTGTGGCCGGAGTGCAGGACGATCTTCGCCGGGACCAGCGCGGTGTACAGCGTGCCGGTCTGGCTGGCCAGCGGCACGGTGTGCCAGCTGCCGTCCGTCCCCCGCATCTCCAGCCGGACGTCGGAGGGGCTGAGGAACGGGCCCCGCTGGGGCGACTCGACCAGGATCTGCGGGGAGACCGTCTGGTCCTTCGGGGTGTCGTTGCGGTAACGGAAGGTGATCCGGTGCGGCGCCCGGTCCGTCGGCAGCGCGGAGTCGGGCAGGTCCACGAAGCGCACCGGCACGGCAGTGGCCGGACCGGAGGGGGCTGCGGTGGTGGCCGTGGCGGCCGGGGGCGCGGCGGCCGCCCGCGCGGGCGCCGTGAGCGCCGTGGCGGGCAGGACGGCGAGGGCGGCGGCGGTCAGCACCAGAGCCCGACGGGGGATCGTCCTGGACGGCATGGCGCCTCCTTCGGTCGAGGGGCGGCTGGGGGCCGGTCGCCCGGCGGACGGTGTCCGCAGGGTCACGGACGGTCGCCGGCCGGGCGGTTCGTACTCCACCACCTTGCACGTGCCCGGCGGATGGCGCATCCGCCGGGCCCGGGCCCGCCGATGCGGTGGTCAGCGCAGCGGGCGGCAGAGCAGCGCGTCCGGGACGCCGTACTGGAGTCCGCGCCAGGTGTCGGCGACCCCGGCGACATACTCGCCGTCGGCGCACTGGCCCTTGTAGGAGCCGGGCGCCCAGTCGCTGGCGACCGAGCCGCCGTTCGCCGGCCGGTTGTCGCCGCGGTCGAACCAGACCGTGCGACCGGTGCCGGGCAGCGCGGTCGCGGCCGGGGCGCAGAGCAGCGCGGACATCGCGTTGTTGTGGACGCCGTAGCCCACGGCGAAGGTGTTGTCCGGGCACTGGAGCTTGTCGTAGCCGGAGGCCCAGTCGCCGCCGGTGACGTAGCGCTGGTCGGTGACGGTCACCCAGTCCCCGGCGCCGAGCGGCGGCTGCCCCGCGTCGGTGCACAGGCCCCGGCTGCTGCCGCGGCCGAGGCCGGCCAGCCGTTGGCCGTCCGGGCAGTCGCCCTTGCGGTTGCCGGGGCTCCAGTCGGGCCGGGCCAGCATCCGGGCCGAGACGTTCTGGTCGCCGTGGTCGAGGTCGAGCATGTTCCAGCGGGCGACCGGTGCGACCGGCCCGGTGTACGAGGGGGCGTTCACCAGCTTGTTCCAGTCGGCGGCGCGCCAGTCGCCCGGATCGTTCAGGCCGAGCTGCCGGCCGCCGGTGTCGTAGGAGAGCAGCGCCCAGCTGTCGTTCGGGACGCCGTCGTGCTGCCAGCCGACCAGCGGCCAGACCGCGAAGTCGGTGTCGTTGGCGACCAGGAGGTCGGTGAAGCGGTCGAACCAGGCCTGCTCCTTGGCGTCGGTGGAGCCGCGACCGCCGGCCCCGAACTCGCTGACCCAGACCGGGGCGGTGAAGTGCTGGCCGTCCTGGGTGACGAACAGCGCCTCCTGGTCGACCACCTGGGCGAGCTGCTCGGGGGTGAAGTCCTCGTAGCGCGGGTCGGAGGTCGAGCCCGGGCCGCTGCCCGCGCCGGTGTTGGCGGGGCCGGTGTAGGCGTAGAAGTGCGCCGCGTAGACCAGCTTGTCGGACCGGATCAGGGTGTTGGACAGGGTCGCCACCGGGGTGAGCATCGGCCGGCCGTGGGAGAACCCGGCGGCGGGGATGCCGTACCAGTTGATGCCCTCCATGATCACCAGCAGGTCCGGGTCGGCCTGGAGGATCCGGTTGCCGGCCTCCTCGAAGGCCGCGTACTCGTCGTGGGCGTCGCCCAGGCCCCAGTTGGGGTCGTCCCAGGTGTCGCGGCGCACCTCGTTGCGCAGGTCCGCGCCGACCACCCGCTTGTCGGCCTTGTAGCGGTTCGCCATGAACACCCAGTCGTCCTCCCACTGCTGGGTGCTCTGACCGCTGTTCCAGCGCTCGTTGCCGTCCAGGCCGCAGCAGAAGCGGTAGCTGGTGGTGTGGTTGTTGAGGACGACCGCGAATCCGTCGGCGGTCAGCGCGGCCACCACGGCGTCGTAGACGTGCAACGGGGTCCTGCCCCTGAGCTGCGGATTGGCGGCGACGGCGGCGTCCGGGACCGCGGCGGTGTCGTGGATCATCGCGTTGGCGAACGGCAGCCGGACGGCGTTCAGGCCCAGGCCGTGGAAGCCCGCCAGGATCCGGTCGAGCGGGGCCCGGTCCAGGCCGAGCGGGATGTTGTACGAGACCTGGCCGGCCTGGTTGTCCGCGGGGTCCGTGGTCGGGCCGCTGCCCTCCCAAGTCCCTTGTGCTCCAGCCCAGTTGCCGGCCTTGAGCTTGAACCGGTCGCCGTTCGCGTCGACCACGTACCTCCCCCGGGTGCTGAGCGGGCCGGTCCAGGAGGCGGCGAGCCGGGCGCCGCTCGGCACGGGCGCGGCGGCCTGGGCGGCCTGGGCGGTGGGGGAGGCGGGGGAGGCCGCCTGTGCGGGCGGGACGGCGCTGATGAGCGCGGCAAGCAGGCCGGCCACCGCGAGCGCGGCGGTGCGGGCCTTTCTGAGGGGTGTCACGGATGCTCCGGTGAGGGTGACGGGGGCAGGGTTTGTCGACGGTACGTCAAAACCACTGTCCGGGACGAGACCCGTGGACCGGTCGCCGGTGGAGCGGGCACGACCACGCGCGACCACGCACCGGTGCCGCCGGGGGAGCGGGCGAACCACCCGGTGCGCGGGCCCGGGAGCCGCTTCGGACGAACGGCACCTCCCGGGGCGGGCCGGTGTACCGGTCGGCCTGGTTGCCCCGGCCGATTCGGCCCGCCCCGGCCAAGCCGGTCACCCCGGCCGGCTCGCGTCCGGCGGCGGTCACCAGGGAAATTCCGGGATTCCTGAATCGAAGCCCGAGAACGGGGAAGGCGCAGCATGCCTCCGCACCAGCGAAGGACCACACCGGGAGGGCGAAAGAACGGAGCTCGTCGTGATCGTCCTCGGAGTCATCCTCCTCGTCATCGGATTCGTCAGCGGCATTTCCATCCTGTGGACCGTCGGCATCATCCTGCTGCTCATCGGCCTCGTCCTGTTGGTCATGGGCGCGGTCGGCCGCGAGGTCGGCGGCCGCCGCCACTACTGGTAGGCGTGGCCGTCTGCTCTCCCAGCGCTCGCCGGGCCCGGTCGGGGCCCGGCGGGGGAACGCGTACCGGCCGGGGCCGGGCGGGGGAACGCGTACCGGGCGAGGCGGGTGGTGCGAGCCGCACCGTCGGCCGGACTCATCCGTCCCCACCGTCACACGGCACAGAGCCGAACGGAGCATGCCATGATCATTATCGTCGGACTCATCCTGCTGGCCGCCGCGGCCGTCGTCGCCGTGGCCGGCATCCTCGGCAACGCGGGCAGCGGGCACGAGCTCACCAACGCGTTCACGGTGTTCGGGTACCACGTGACAGGCTCCACCGGCACGCTGCTGCTCTACGGCATCGTCATCGGGGCCGTCGGCATGCTGGGGCTCGCCCTCCTGCTGACCGGCGCCCGGCGCGGGGCCACCGCACGCCGCGGACTGCGGCGCTCCCGCCGGGAGACGGCTGCCGCCGGGAAGCACCGCGACGAACTGGTCGAACAGCGCGACACCGCTCGGGCCGAGGCGACCTCGGCCGCCACCGAGCGGGACGGCCTCGCGCGGGACGGCCTCGCGCGGGAGCGCCAGGACCTCGTCGGGCGGCCCGGCGGCACTCGGGAACAGACGGCCGGCACCCGCCTCGGCCCGATGCCGGAGGACGACGTACCGGTGGCCGGCGACGTACCGGCGGCCGACAACGGGCGCCGCAGGTCGCACCTGCTGTTCGGCCGGGACTCCGGCCGACGGTAGGCGGCCGCGTCCGCGCGTCGGACGCCATCACGAAAGGAATCCAGTCATGAGTATCGGCAAGAAGGTCGCGCACAAGGCCGAAGCGGTCAAGGGCGGCGTGAAGAAGTCCGTCGGGCGGGCCACCGGTGACCGCGCCCTGGAGGCGGAGGGCCGCGGCGACCAGGCCAAGGGCAACCTCAAGCAGGCCGGGGCCAAGGTCAAGGACGCGTTCAAGCACTGACGGCCAGGCGCGGCGCCGCAGCGGCGCCCGCCGTTCCCCTCCGGGCCCGACTCCGTACGAGGAGTCGGGCCCGGAGGGGAACGAGCACGTTCCGGAGCGCCGGGCGGTTTCCACCGCCGTCGGTCGAGCGCTTATGACAACAGCATTGACGTGAAACGACGCCGCCGGTTTCATGGCTCGCACTTCCCCCACCCCCGGGCGCCCCCCGAACATCCGCGCCCACCCCCACACCCCCACGAGCAAGGTGGTGATCCGTTGGCATCGACGCTGAGGGACGACACGGGCAGCGGCCCGAGAACCGGCGCGCAGCACGGCGTCATGCACAAGTCCATCGGCCTGCTGGACGGCGCGGTCATCGCCGCCTCCAGCACGGCCGCCACCAGCAGCATCGGGATCGGCCTCGGCCTGATGGCGGGCGTCGTCGGCCTCCACCTGCCCGCGATCATGCTGCTGGCCTTCCTCCCCGTGCTCGCCATCGCGGGCGGCTACGGACGCCTGAACGCCGTCGAACCCGACGCCGGCAGCAGCTACCGCTGGGTCGGCCGCACGCTCAACCCCTGGCTGGGCTTCCTCACCGGCTGGGTGAACACCGTCGGCACCGTGGTCTTCATGGCCTACACCACCACCGTCACCGGCTCGGCCGTCATCCAACTCCTCGACGAGGCACACCTGCGCAGCATCGCCGGACTGCGCCTGGACGCCGATTCCACCGTCCAGTGCACCCTGCTCGGCCTGGTCGTCCTGATCGGCGCCGCCCTGGTCGCCGTCCGCGGCCTCGACCTCGCCGCCCGCCTCCAGAAGGCCCTGCTGGTCTTCGAGTACGCGGTGCTGCTCGGCTTCTGCGGCTACGGCCTGTTCGCCGGTGACCAGCCCTTCTCGCTCCACTGGTTCAACCCCTTCGACCTGCCCTCCTTCGGCGCCCTGGCCCAGGGCATGGTGCTCGCGGTGTTCTGCTACTGGGGGTTCGAGTCCGTGTTCAGCGTCGGCGAGGAGGTCCGCGACCCCCGGGACGCCTCCCGTGGCGGCTTCCTCGCCCTGGTGGTCATGATGCTGCTCTTCCTGCTCGCCGGGACGGCCTTCCAACGGGTGCTCCCGCTCGACGAGTTGGCCGACAACGGCGCCCACGGCCTCACCTACTTCGGCACCACCCTCGCCCACCAGCCGCTCGCCGCACTGCCGTTGATCGCGCTCACCTTCTCCGCGGTGGCCTCGCTCCAGTCCTCGGTGATCCCGACCGCGCGCGGGATGTACGCGATGGGGCGCGACGGCGTGCTCGGCCCGGTCTGGACCAGACTGCACCGCCGGCACGCCACCCCCGCCGTCGGCACCCTGCTGGTCACCGGCTTCGCCGTGCTGCTCGCCCTCGCCTCGATCGCCATCCCGACCGTCAACGACCTGATCTCGGCCGCCGTCAACGCGATCGGCATCATCGTCGCCCTCTACTACGCGCTCACCGCCATCGCCTCCGCCGTCCGCTTCCGCGGCCTGCTGCGCACCGACCCGCTGCAGGGCCTGCGCGCGGTGGTCGGCCCGTTGCTCGGCGCGGCGGCACTGCTCGCCGTCGGCGGCTACCTGGCCTGGACCTTCTACGACTCCACCGACCACTTCGAACTGTCCGCCGACAACGGCTGGTTCGAGCTGACCGTGGTGGTACTGATGATCGTCACCGGCCTCCCGTCGGCGGCCTGGGCCCGCTGGCGGCGCCGCTCGCCGTACTTCCTCGACCCGACCGCCTGACCCGCGCCCCGTACCGCACGCACCCCCGTACCGCACGAAGGAGCACCACCCATGACCGAGGCCGACCTCGTCCTCACCCGCGGCCCCGTCCACACCGGCGACGCCGCCCGCACCCGGGCGAGCAGCCTGGCCGTGACCGGAGGGCGGATCAGCGCCGTCGGCCACGACGAGGTCCACCAGCTGATCGGGCCGCGCACCGAGGTCGTGGACCTCACCGGCAAACTGCTGCTGCCCGGCTTCCAGGACGCCCACGTCCACGCGGTCTACGGCGGCGTCGAGTTGGCCGCCTGCGACCTCACCGGCACGGTCGGCGTGGCCGAGTACCTGGACCGGATCCGCGACTACGCCGAGGCCAACCCCGGCCAGGAGTGGATCACCGGCAGCGGCTGGTCCCTGGAGAGCTTCGAAGGCGGCCTGCCCACCCGGCAGTTGCTCGACTCCGTCGTCCCCGACCGCCCGGTCTACCTGACCAACCGGGACCACCACGGTGCCTGGGCCAACACCCGGGCCCTGGAACTGGCCGGCCTCACCCGGGACACCCCCGACCCGGCCGACGGCCGGATCGAGCGCGAACCCGACGGCACCCCGGCGGGCACCCTCCAGGAGGGCGCCACCGCACTGCTCGCCCGCCTGGTGCCCCCGGCCACCGCCGCCCAGCGACTGGCCGGCCTGCTCCGGGCCCAGCGCCTGCTGCACTCGCTCGGCATCACCGGCTGGCAGGACGCCCTGCTCGGCGAGTTCAACGGCCAGCCGGACCCGTCCGACGCCTACCTCGCCGCCGCCCGCTCCGGCGAACTGACCGCCAGGGTCACCGGCGCGCTCTGGTGGGACCGCGCGCGCGGCGCCGAACAGATCCCCGAACTCGTCCGCCGCCGCGCCGAGTTGAGCCACGGCCGGTTCCGGGCCGGCTCGGTGAAGATCATGCAGGACGGCATCGCGGAGAACTTCACCGCCGCGATGACCAGCCCCTACCTGGACGGCTGCGGCTGCGCCACCGCCAACTCCGGCCTCAGCTTCGTCGATCCGGCCGCGCTCCGCGGGTACGTCACCGAACTCGACGCGCTCGGCTTCCAGGTGCACTTCCACGCCCTCGGAGACCGGGCCGTCCGTGAAGCGCTGGACGCCGTCGAGGCCGCCCGGGCGACGAACGGCCGACGCGACACCCGGCACCACCTCGCCCACCTCCAGGTGGTCCACCCGGACGACCTGCCGCGCTTCGCCCGGCTCGGCGCCGTCGCCAACATCCAGCCGCTGTGGGCCGCGCACGAACCGCAGATGGACGAACTCACCATCCCCTTCCTCGGCCCCGAACGCGCCGCCTGGCAGTACCCCTTCGGCGGGCTCCAGCGGGCCGGCGCCACCCTCGCGGCGGGCAGCGACTGGCCGGTGAGCAGCCCCGACCCGCTGGCGGGCCTGTACGTCGCCGTCAACCGGAGGGAACCCGGCGCCACCGACGGCCGGGTCTTCCTGCCCGAGCAGCGCCTCGACCTCGCCTCCGCCCTCGCGGCCTACACCGCGGGCTCCGCCCACGTGAACGGCCACGACGACGCCGGCACCCTCGCCGTCGGACACCTCGCCGACCTGGTCGTGCTCGACCGCGACATCCTCACCGGCCCCCCGGAGCAGATCGCCGAGGCCCGCGTGCTGCGCACCTACGTGGGGGGCGAGCTGGTCCACGCGGCCGAGTGACCCGACCATGCCCCGCACCCGGCCGCCGGACCGCAGCGTCCGGCGGCCCGGCACCGCAGCCCCGGCCCGCCCTTTGCGGTGGGCCGGGGCCGTTCGGCTTCGCACCGCCCGCCCCGGCCCGCCTTGCCCGCCCCGGCCCGCCTCGCCGCGCGGCCCCTCCCCCTCAGCCCGCCGCCAGCCGGGCCGCTGCGGCGTCGAGCAGCAGGTCGAGGGCGTACGGGTAGCCGCTGCGGCGCATGTCGGTGGAGAGCAGGTGGGCGGTGGCGGCGATGTGGGGGTGGGTGGTGGCGTCGAGGCGGGCGTAGGAGGCCTGCCAGACCTGGAGGTCGGCGGTGGCCGCGGCGGCGGGGAGGGCGAGGGCGGCGGCGTCCAGCGCGGCGAAGCCGAGGCTCTGGTCGACGAAGGCGTGGTAGATCGCGACGGCCTCCGGGTCGGGGAAGCCGGCGGTGCGCAGCACGCCGAGGATCGTCTCGACGGCGGCCGCCTCGTGGCTGCGGCCGGTGGTGCGGTGGGCGGCGAGCAGGGCGGCCTGGGGGTGGGCGAGGTAGGCGGTGTGGATCCGCAGGCCGATGGCGCGCAGGTCGGCGCGCCAGTCGCCGGTGGGGCGCCAGCCGGCCTGGGCGCGCCCGATGAGCTCGTCGGCGATGGCGAGCAGCAGGTCGTCGGTGCTGTGGAAGTAGCGGTAGACGGCGCTGGGGTCGGCGCCGAGCGCGGTGCCGAGCCGGCGGACGGTGAGCGCCTCGGCGCCGTGCTGCCCGACCAGCCGCAGCGCGGTGTCGATGATCAGCTCCCGGGAGAGCACGACGCCCTGCTTGGTGGGTCGCCGCCGACGGCGCTGGGGCTCGGGGACCACGCGTTCGCTCATGCCCGCAGGTTATGTCAGCGGTGTTGACGCAGGACAGGGGTGGGTGGTGCCGTTCGCGGCCGGATCGTGGGGGAGGTCGAGCGCGGGCAAACGTTGCTCCTGGGGTTGGTGGGTTGGAATGAATCGTGGACGGTTCTGTGCAGGCCGTGCCGAATTCCCGGGGCATTCGTAGTGCTGTTCGAGGTTCGGTCACCCTCCGTGGTCGGGCGGCTTTGTCGACATGGCGCTCATTCCGTGTCGAGAGCTTGTCCGGGCCCGGATTCCCGCTGGTGGGAGGGGGTGGATCGTGACCATTCGTCAGGGGAGTCGTGGTGGATACGTCTGACAGGTCATCAAAGTTCCACGATCGACCACCCGGTTGGGTGAAATCCCTTTAAGCTCACGTTAACCACAGCGGTTTCAGGCCACGCTGTGGGCTCCCTCAGGCAGTCGGGCCATTTGGGCTCTTCGGACGATGAGAGCAGGGATGAACACAACGAATGAACTGATGAACGGCGCCGCGCGCGGCCCGGACCGGTCACGGCCGGGCCGGTCCGGCCGCCGCGTCGTGGGCCGGATCGCGGCGCTCGCCGTCGTCGTCGGCAGCAGCTCGCTGGCGGCGGTCCCGGCGGCGGTCTCGCAGACCGGCGACGGGACGGTCACGGTCCGGGTGATCCGGGCCGTGGACGACTCCGGCACCTGGACGCCCGCGCTGGAGCCGAACATGGCGGGCGTCAAGGTGACGCTCACCGACGACGCCGGGGTGTCGGTCGACGGCACCACGGCGGCGGACGGCACGGTCACCCTGGCGCCCGCGACCAGCAAGGCCACCGGCGGCAAGTACCGCGTCCAGGTGGTGAATCCGAAGCCGGGCGTGCTGTTCCCGGCCTTCGCCTCCCGCCAGGGCCTGGACGGCGCGCCGAACCGGCTCAGCTCCAACGAGGAGTTCGTCGACCTCGGCGGGGGCAAGAACGTCTCCTACACCACCGGGCTGTGGAACCCGGCGGACTACTGCCAGAAGAACGCGCCGCTGGTGACCGCCTGCCAGACGCCCACGTACCAGGGCAAGTCCCAGCGCACGCTGGTCTCCTTCCCGTACGGCTCGCGCGGCCAGGAGGGCCCGGGCAAGGACGTCGTCGCGACGAACGTCGCCACCGACGCCGACACCGGGACGATCTTCGGCATCGCCTGGAACAAGGCCGACAAGCGGGTGTTCTCCGCGGCGACGGCCAAGCGCACCACCGACTACGGCCCCGCCGGCTCCGGCGGGATCTACGTCACCGACCTGAGCGACCCCGCCAAGCCGGGGAGGACGAGCGTCTTCACCACCGTCCCGAACGCGGGCAGCACCGCGCACGGGTCCGGGACGGACGACGCCTTCCTCGACGTCCCCGGGAAGGAGAGCCTGGGCGGCATCAAGATCACCGACGACGGCAAGGACCTGTTCGTCGTCAACCTGAACGACCGCAAGCTCTACCGCTACGACGCCACCGCACCGACGGCCTCGGCGCCGAAGGCCGCCTACCCGATCCCGGACCCGGGCTGCCCGTCGGCTGCGGACTGGCGGCCCTACGGTCTGGGGCTGCAGGACGGCACCGGCTTCCTCGGCGGGGTCTGCTCCGGCGAGTCCACCGGCAAGCTCACGGACGTGCGCGCCCTGGTCCTGCCGTTCGACCTGGGCACCGGGGCGTTCGGCAAGCCGGTGCTGGACCAGCCGATGGACTACCCGCGGCAGTCCACGGTCGGCAGCGGCCCGTGCGACGGCGCCGGCTGGTTCGCCTGGACCAGCACCTTCCCGGCCTCGCAGAACGGCAAGGTCTGCGGCAACAGCACCATCGCGTTCCCCGAGCCCGAGCTCGGCGAGATCCTGTTCGAGACCGACGGCTCGATGCTGCTGGCCTTTAAGGACCGTTTCGCTGACCGCGGACCGGGCGCCCCGGCGCCCAACTCGGCCACCGTGATGTCCGGCGGCGACCTCAACAAGGCCTGCCCGTCGAACGGCACGTACGTGATGGACGTCAACCTCGGCTGCGGCAAGACCGTCCGCGGTGCCCGGTTCTTCTCCACCGGCTGGGACGCGGTCGGCCACCACAACACGGTGTTCGCCGGCATCGCGCTCTCGAAGGTCGAGAGCACCGTGGCGGGCTCCGCCTTCGACCCGGACCACACCCCGGTCGGCTACGGCACCTCCTTCATGGAGCGCGCGGACGGCAGCAACGACCCGAAGTTCGGGCTGCGGCTGACCCCGGCGGGGACCGGCTCCCCGTTCGGCAAGGGCGCGGCCATGGGTGACCTGGAAGTGCTCTGCGACCAGGCGCCGCTGCAGATCGGCAACCGGGTCTGGTACGACCCCGAGCGCAAGGGCATCCAGAACCCGGGCCAGACCCCGGTCAAGGGCGCCACCGTCAACCTCTACGACGAGTCGGGGAAGGTCCTCGGCACCACGAGGACCACGGCGCGCGGCGAGTACTACTTCGACAACAGCAACGTCCCCGGAGGCCTCAAGCCGCACACCAAGTACACCATCCGGATCGACAACCCCGCCGACTACGCCAAGGGCGGCCCGCTGTACCACTGGGTGCCCACCGACCACGACGTCGGCGACAACCACTTCATCGACTCGAAGGGCATCGTCCCCGCCGGCGCCAAGTTCCCGGAACGGGCGCTGACCACCGGAGGACCGGGCGAGAACGACCACACCTTCGACTTCGGCTACCGCCAGCAGGAGGGCGCGCTCAAGCTGGTCAAGAACGACCAGGACGGCAAGCCGCTCGCCGGTGCCACGTTCCAGCTCTGGCACGAGACCAACGGCACCGACGGCCTCCAGGCCACCGGGGCCAAGCCGGACACGCCCGTCGGTGACCCGTGCACCACCGGCAAGGACGGCATCTGCCAGGGCACCGGCGTGCCCGGGACGTACTACTGGCAGGAGTTGAGCCCGCCCGACGGCTACTCGGCGCCCGACAACACGGTCTTCGGGCCGCTGGTGCTCACCGCCGACAACCTGGAGGACGGGGTCGGCGTCACCGCCGTCAACAAGCTCATCCCCACCCCGACACCCACCACCTCGTCGACGCCGACCCCGACGCCGACTCCGGCCACGACCCCGCCGAGCACGCCGGCCCCACCGGCGCCCGCTCCCGGCGGCGAACTCCCGCACACCGGGGCCAGCAGCGGCATGCCGCTGATCGCGACCGGCGCCGCGGTGCTGATCGCCCTCGGCGCGGGACTGTTCCTGGTGGTGCGCCGACGCCGGGGCCAGCACCAGTAGCCCTGCTGTCGGCCACCCACCCCGGCCTGACGGGGTGACGCCCGGACCGGGCGGATCCGCGGACCGAGAGGACCGCGGACCCGCCCGGTTCCCGTACCCGGCCGGCCCGAACCACCCGGCCCGGTCGGCCCACCCGCCCGACCGCCCATCGGCGCACCCGCCTGACCGCCTGACGGCCTGACCGCAACGACCGATCGGAGCACACCCCCGCATGGCCCGGAAGACGAAGGCCCCCGCCGCAGAACCGTCCCGGCGCCGCCGCCCCCGCTGGTTGACGGCGCTGGTCGCGTTCGCGGTGTGCGCCGCCGTCGCGGGCGGCGTCGCCGCGTACCGGACGGTCTCCGACCAGGCCTCGGAGCGGCCGGTCAGCAGCGACGAGGCCGCCCGCCTGGCGCTGTCCCGGCTGAACCTCTACCAGGCCAGCCCCGTGAACGTGGTGCTCACCGCGGACGAGGGCGGGGGAGTGCGGATCCAGGTCGAGGGGGTCGTCGACTACCGCACCCACCGGGGCGCCGGCCGCTACCGGTCCAGCGGAGCGAGCGGTCCGCTCGACCACGGGCTGGTGGTCTGGGACACCGGCGGCCTCGGCCTCGCCCCCGAACCCGCGGGCGACCAGAGCCCGCCCTGGCAGCAGGCCGAACACGTCCCCCGCTCCGGCTGGTCGCCGCGCTCGTACACCGCCGACCCGCTGGACGCCGGCCTCCAACTGCTCACCCAACTCGGCGCCGACCGCCCCGACAACCCGGTGCTGCTCGCCCAGTCCGGCGCCCGCTGGCTCGGCCAGGACCGGATCGACGGCCGCAGCTACGACCGCTTCTCCGGCCCGCGCGCCCAGGGCGCAGCGCCGGACGGCAACCGCTCGCCGCTCACCTACTGGGTGGACGGCGACGGCTCGCTGCGCCGGGTCACCATGCGGATGGCGGGCCTGGGCACACCGGCCACCGTGGAGTTCTCCGGCCGCAACGCCGACGCCAAGCTCCCCGAGGCGCCCTGGCTCACCAGCTGACGAATCGTCAATCCGCTCAGCGCGTACGGGAGATGGCGAGGCCGGCCGCCCGCCCGGAGAAGATGCACCCGCCGAGGAAGGTGCCCTCCAGGGCGTTGTACCCGTGCACGCCCCCGCCGCCGAAGCCAGCCACCTCCCCGGCCGCGTACAGGCCCGGGACGGGGGCCCCGTCGGCGCCGAGCACCCGGGAGTCCAGATCGGTCTGCAGGCCGCCGAGGGTCTTGCGGGACAGGATGTTGAGCCGTACGCCGATCAGCGGGCCGTGCGCCGGGTCGAGGATCCGGTGCGGCCGGGCGACCCGGGCGATCCGGTCGGTCAGCGACCGGCGGGCGTTGTGGATCGCCATCACCTGCACGTCCTTGCTGAACTCGTTGCCCAACTCCCGGTCCCTGGCGATGATCTGACGCTCGATCAAGGCGAGGTCGAGCTTCGGGCCGCGGGCGATCCCGTTCATGGCCGCGACCAGCTCGGGCAGTGTCCGGGCGACCACGAAGTCCTCGCCGTGCCGCTTGAACCGCTCCACCGGCCCGGGGGCGCCCTTCGCCAGCCGGCTCCGCAGCGCGAACCTGAGGTCGCGGCCGGTCAGATCGGGGTTCTGCTCCGAGCCGGAGAGTGCGAACTCCTTCTCGATGATCGACTGGGTCAGGACGAACCAGGAGTAGTCGTGGCCGGTGGCCAGGATCTGCTTCATCGCGCCGATCGAGTCGGCCCCCGGCACCCCGGACATCCCGGTCAGCCGCTGCCCCTCCGCGTCGAACCACATCGAGGACGGGCCCGGCAGGATCCGGATGGCGTGGTCCGGCCAGACCGGGTCCCAGTTGTGCACCCCCTCGGTGTAGGCCCACATCCGGTCGCGGTTGACCACCCGGCCGCCCGCCCGCTCGGTGATGGCCAGCATCCGGCCGTCGACGTGGGCGGGCACACCGGAGATCAGGTGCTCGGGCGCCGGACCGACCCGCTCCGTCGGCCAGTTGGCGCGCATCAGCGCGTGGTTGTGCCCGATGCCGCCGGAGGTCACCACGACCGCCGCCGCCCGCTCCTCGAACGGGCCGGTCACCTCACGCGAGGACTTCACCCCGCGCGCCGAGTCGTCAGGCGCCAGCACCGAGCCCCGCACGCCGACCACCGCGCCGCCCGGGCCGTCCTCCGTCAGCAGCTCGTCCACCTGGTGCCGGAAGGCGAACCGCACCAGCCCGGCGCGCTCCGCCCGCAGCACCGGGCGCAGGAAGGCCTCCACCACGCCCGGCCCGGTGCCCCAGGTGATGTGGAAGCGCGGCACCGAATTGCCGTGGCCGGTGGCCGAACCGGCGCCCCGCTCCGCCCACCCCACCAGCGGCACCACCCGGTGGCCCAGCTCGCGCAGGTAGCCGCGCTTGCCGCCCGCCGCCCACGCCAGGTACGCCTCGGCCCAGCGCCGGCCCCAGACGTCCTCGTCGTCCGGGCGGTCGAAGCCGGCCGAACCGAGCCAGTCCTGCCGGGCCAGCTCCAGCGAGTCCTTGATCCCGACCCGCCGCTGCTCCGGACTGTCGACGAAGAAGAGGCCGCCGAGCGACCAGAACGCCTGGCCGCCGAGGTTCCGCCGGTTCTCCTGCTCGACGACCAGCACCCGCCGGCCGGCCTTGGCCAGCTCGTGCGTCGCCACCAGTCCGGCCAGGCCGGCCCCGACCACGATCACCTCAGGCTGGAACGGCATTCAGCTCTCCCTCGGGGGAATCCGCCGTCGCCCGGGCGCGACGACCGTACGGTCCCCATGGTCACGGGCGGGCCGCGGGGGCGGGCACTAGGCTTGTCAGGTGGTGATGAAGAAGACTGTGCCACCGGAGCACGGCACACCGGTAGGGGGCGCGTCGGCGGGCGCCGGGGCCGCTGCGGACCGGCCTGCCGCCGACGGCCCTGCCGCCGCCCGGCCTGCCGCCGTGGCGCGGATCCTGGCGGACCAGCCCGGCATGGTCGAGGCCGCCCTGGCCGCCGTCACCCGGGAGATCCCCGCCTACGCGAACCTCGACGCCCGCCAGCTCGAAGAGGTCCGCTCCCTGATCGTCTGGACCCTCCGCCGGGTGCTCGACCTGTGGTCGGTGGACGGCGCCCTGGACGCCGAGGACCTCCGGATGTTCCGCGGCGTCGGCGCCGTCCGGGCCCGCGACGCCCGCCCGCTGGCAGCCGTGCTGCGCGCCTACCGGGTCGCCGCGCTGGCCTTCTTCGACCGGATCGGCGAACGCTTCCCCGACGCCGTCACATCGCGCGACCTCAGCGCGCTGGCCCGGGTCTGGCTGACGGTGCTCGACCAGTCCTCGGAGGCGGTCTTCGACGGCTACGAGTCCACCGGCCGCATCCTCAGCGAGGACCGTGAACGCGCGCTGCGCGGCCTCCTCGCGGACCTGCTGCTCGGCCGGCAGAGCCACGCCGGCACCCTGCGCGCGCGGCTGCGCGAACTCGACGCCGAACTGCCCGCCATCTTCGACCTGTTGGTGGTTTCCCCGGCCGTCGGTGTCGCCGGAGCCGCCGGAGCCGCCGGAGCCTTCGGAGCCGCCGAAGCGGCGCAGGCGGCCGCGCTGGTGGCCACCGCCCTCGACCCCCGGGCCGCCGGCCGGTCCGGCGAGCTCGAACTCACCTCGCTGCACACCGTCATGGACGGCGTCGGGGTCGCCCTGCTCAAGGCGGCCGACCCGGCGGCACTGGACCGCCTGACCGGCGCGCACACCCTCACCGGCGCCCGGCTCACCGGTGTCACCGCCGCCACCGCCCCGCGCGACTACCGCCTGGCCCTCCACGGCCTCCGGCACGCCCCACCCCTGGTGCGGACCGAGCGCCGGGTCCTCGACCGCGGCGACCTGGAGGTGGTGGCCCTGGTGACCGGACACCCGGACGCGGCCCCCGCCCGGGTCACCGAGGCCGTGCTCGGCCACCTCGCCCAGGACGACGACACCCGGCGGACCCTCGACGCGGTGATCTACGCCGACGGCGCCGCCGGCGCGGCCGCCCGCCTCCACCTCCACCCCCAAACCGTCCGCTACCGCCTCCGCCGCCTCGCCACCACCACCGGCCGCGACCCACGCACCCCGTGGAACCGCTACGTCTTCCAGACCGCCCTCCTCACGGCCACCCCCTGACACCCCCCCGCGCAGGGCCGCCCGGCCGAAGCCGAAGCCGACGCCGCGCCCTCACCGCCGTCCGCAACAGCGGAACGTGGGAGCGGAGTTGCGGCGGGAGGCGGCAGAATCGGGCCATGCGCATTCTGATCGTCACGGCCGGTTCACGAGGAGACGTCGCCCCCTACACCGGGCTGGGGCGGCGGCTGTCGGACGCGGGCCACCAGGTCGCCGTGGCCGCCCACGCCTCCTTCGCCGGGCTGCTCGCCGACTGCGGCCTCGAACACCGGCCGGTGCCGGGAGACCCGCAGGCGTTGGTCCGGGAGTTCTCCCGGGCGACGTCGCGCGCGGAGACCCAGGCGGCGCTGCGGGCCTACACGGACGGTCTGGCCGACGGGGTCGCGGCGGCGGCGGCAGGCGGGGCCGACCTGGTGCTCACCGCCTTCGGCCCGGCCCCGCTGAGCCGGGCGGCCGGCGAGGCGCTCGGCGTCCCCGTCGTCGGCAGCTACCTCGCCCCGTCGTTCGCCACCCGGGAGTTCGCGCTGCCCAACTCCCGGAACGCGGACGACCTGGGACCGGACGGCAACCTCGCGGCGGGCCGGGACGTGCTGAGGCGAGCGGAACGGCTCTTCGCGGACGCCGTGACCAGGCTGCGCGCCCGGCTCGGACTGCCCGCCGACCCGCCGCCCACGGCAGCGGCCGACATCCGGCCCGCCTTCCACGGCTACAGTCCGCTGGTGCTGCCGCGCCCCGCCGACTGGCCGTCCTCGGCCCGGGTGGCGGGCTACTGGTGGCCCGCACGGCCGGACGGCTGGCAGCCCCCGGCCGAGCTGGTCGACTTCCTCCGGGCCGGCCCACCCCCGGTGTTCATCGGCTTCGGCAGCATGGCGGTCGGGGAGGGGGAGCGGCTCAGCGGGCTGGTCGCCACGGCGGTCGAGCGGGCGGGCGTACGGGCGGTGGTCCAGGCGGGCTGGGCCGAGCTGAACGGCCGCGGCGGCGACGTCCTGACCATCGGCGACGTCCCGCACGACTGGCTGTTCCCGCGCACCGCCGCCGTCGTCCACCACGCCGGAGCCGGCACCACGGCAGCCGGCCTGCGGGCCGGGGTGCCCGCCGTCGCCGTGCCCGTGCTGGCCGACCAGCCGTTCTGGGCGGCCCGGCTGCACGACCTGGGGGTGGCCCCCCGGCCCGTGCCGTTCCAGGAACTTACCGCCGAAGCCCTCGGCGACGCGATCACCGCCTGCCTGACCGACCCGATCCACCGCCACCGCGCCACCCGGCTCGCCCGCGGCCTCGCCACGGAGGACGGCACCGCCCCACTGCTCGCCCACCTCGACTCCCTGCCCGGTAGCCGGGGCGCGAAGTCGCAGTAGGCGGCCTGCGCCCGTGTTCGCAGTCGTCGTGGAACCGACTCCCTGGGTGGAGGACCACCCAGGGAGTCGGGGCGGCAATCGGCCCGGTCCCCCTGAGGGGTCGTCTGCGTTCGCTGCCGCGCCTGGGTCGGGCCCGAGCCGGCCGGTGCCGCTCCACGCCCTCGGACGTCCGGCCCCCGGCGGCACGGGTCGGTGCGGCGTGAGAGGCTCCTGGCATGGAACAGCGCGTACTCGGCCGTACCGGCCGTCCCGTCTCGGTGGTCGGACTCGGCACCTGGCAGCTCGGTGCGGACTGGGGTGACGTCCGGGAGGAGGACGCCCTGGCCGTGCTGGAGGCGTCCGTGGAGGCGGGGGTCACGCTCCTCGACACCGCCGACGTCTACGGCGACGGCCGCAGTGAGCGGCTGATCGGCCGGTTCCGGAAGGAGCGCCCGGACGCGGAGGTGTTCGTCGCCACCAAGTTCGGCCGCCGGGTCGAGCAGCGGCCCGAGCACTACCAGCTCGCCAACTTCCGTTCCTGGGCGGACCGTTCGCGGGAGAACCTGGGCGTGGAGCGGCTGGACCTGGTGCAGCTGCACTGCCCGCCGACGCCGGTCTACTCCTCGGACGAGGTGTTCGACGCCCTGGACACCCTGGTGGCGGAGGAGCGGATCGCCGCCTACGGGGTGAGCGTGGAGACGTGCGCGGAGGCGCTGACCGCGATCGCGCGCCCGGGCGTCGCCAGCGTGCAGATCATCCTGAACGCCTTCCGGCTCAAGCCGCTGGAGCGGGTGCTGCCCGCCGCGGAGGCGGCCGGGGTGGGAATCCTGGCGCGGGTGCCGCTCGCCTCGGGGCTGCTCTCGGGCCGCTACAGCGAGCGGACCGTCTTCGGCCCGGACGACCACCGCACCTACAACCGCCACGGCGAGGCCTTCGACCAGGGCGAGACCTTCTCCGGCGTGGACTTCGCCACGGGCGTCGAGGCGGCCCGGGAGTTCGCCGCGCTCGCGCCCGAGGGGGCCACGGCGGCGCAGACGGCGCTGCGGTGGATCATCCAGCAGCCCGGGGTCACGACGGTGATCCCCGGGGCCCGCAACGTGGCCCAGGCCCGCGCCAACGCCGCGGCCGCCGGGCTGGCCCCGCTGCCCGCCCCGACGCTCGACGCCGTACGGGAGCTGTACGACCGCCGCATCCGGCCGCAGGTGCACGACCGCTGGTAGGCACGTGGCCGACGATCCGGAGCCGGCTCCGTGAGCCCGCCGCCATCGCCACCCTCGCCACCCTCGCGGCCCTCGCCGCCATCGCCGCCATCGCCACCCTCGCGGCCCTCGCCGCCCCACTGAGCGTCAGCGCGTCCCGACGGGAAATGTCACCGGTCTGCTACGCGCGTCGCAGCGGGGAACCCCGGTGGGGTGGCTGACGTCCTCGACCTCGGAGAACACGCAGGTGGAGCCGGGGGAGGGGTCGTTGATGGATTTCAAGGCGCGCGTGGGGAACGTGGGCAACCGGTCGCGGGCGGCCGTCGCGGTGGCGGTCGTCGTCGCGGCGGCGACGGCGTGGGCGGTTCCGACGGTCACCGCGACGGTCCCCGGCCACGACCGGAACGTCGCCCAGGGCCAGGACGGGTCCGCCGAGGGGCAGGGCGGTCAGGACGGCGCCCAGGGCGGCGGTGGCGGTGGGCAGCAGGGGCGGATACCCGAGGGCATAGCCCACGCCTCGGAGGCCGGGGGCAACGCCGTCAACATCACCATCGACGACGGCCCCGACCCGGTCTGGACCCCGAAGGTCCTCGACGTGCTCAAGCGGTACGGGGTGAAGGCGACCTTCTGCATGATCGGACCGCAGGCCAAGGCCCACCCGGACCTGGTCAAGCAGGTGGTGGCGGCCGGTCACCGGCTCTGCGACCACACCGTGGACCACGACACCTCGATGGACAAGAAGCCCGTCGCCTACCAGGAGCGGGAGATCCTGGACGCGAAGAAGATGATCGAGCAGGCCGCCGGCGGCGCCGAGGTCATGTACTACCGGGCTCCCGGCGGCTCGTTCACCCCCGACAGCCGCCGGATCGCCGCCGCGAACGGCATGCGCCCGCTCGGCTGGAACGTCGACTCGAAGGACTTCGAGAAGCCCGGCACGGCGGCCATCGTCGAGACCGTCAAGAAGGAGCTCGGCAACGGCCCGACCGTCCTGTTCCACGACGGCGGCGGCGACCGGCAGCAGACCGTCGAGGCCCTCGGCCAGGTGCTCACCTGGTTGAAGAGCCAGGGCCGCGCCACCGGCTTCCCGGTCCGGACCACGCCGTGACCCTCGCCGCCCCGACCGGTCGGGCTAGCGGATCCCGGAGGCCCGGGCCCGGAGTTCGCGCTTGAGGAGCTTGCCGCTCTGGTTGCGGGGCAGTTCGGTGACGAAGAGGACCTGCTTCGGCACCTTGAACGGTGCGAGCCGACTCCTGACGTGGGCGATCAGTTCCGCCTCGGTGGGGGCGGCGGTGCCGGGCCGGACGACGACGAAGGCGGTGACCGCCTCGATCCACTTCTCGTCCGGTACGCCGATCACCGCGACCTCCGCGACGACGGTGTGGCTGTAGACGGCCTCCTCGACCTCCCGGGAGGCGACCAGCACCCCGCCGGTGTTGATGACGTCCTTGATCCGGTCGACCACGGTCAGGTAGCCGGCCTCGTCGGCGACCACCAGGTCCCCGGAGTGGAACCAGCCGTCCTTGAAGGCCTCGGCGGTCTGTTCGGGCGAGTCCCAGTAGCCGAGGCACAACTGCGGTGAGCGGTAGACGACTTCGCCGGGGGTGCCGGGCGGCACCTCGGTGCCGTCCCGGTCCACCACGCGGGTCTCCACGAACAGCACCGGGCGTCCGCAGGAGGCCGGGCGGTCGAGGTGCTCCTCGGGCCGCAGCACCGTGGACAGCGGGCCGATCTCGGACTGGCCGAAGCAGTTGTAGAAACCCACCTGCGGGTAGCGGGCGCGCAGCCGGTCGAGCACCGCCACCGGCATGATCGAGGCGCCGTACTGGGCCTTGCGCAGGGAGGACAGGTCGTGCCGGTCGAGGTCCGGGTGGTTGGCCAGCGGAACCCACACGGTCGGCGCCAGGAACAGCGAGCCGATCCGGTCGCCCTCGATCCGCCGGAGCAGTTCGGGGATGTCGGGCGACTCCAGCAGCAGGACGGAGGCGCCGACGGCGAGGTACGGGAGCAGGAAGACGTGCAGGGCCGCCGAGTGGTACAGCGGCATGCAGATCAGCGGCCGGTCGTCCTCGCGCAGGTCGAGGGCGTGGATGGCGGACAGGTAGGCGTGCACCAGGGCGCGGTGGGGCATCATCGCGCCCTTGGGGCGGGAGGTGGTGCCGGAGGTGTAGAGCAGCTGGGCGAGCTCGGTGTCGGCGGGGCCGGTGCCGAGCTCGGGCACGGGGCCGGCCGACGCGGCCTCCAGCAGGCCGGTCCCCGGAGACTCGGCCCCCGGAGACTCGACCCCCGGCAACTCGGTTCCCGGTAGCGAGGCCTCCGGCAGCCCGGTCGGGTCCGCCCTGAGCGGCAGCACGTGTTCGACGGCCAGGCCGTCCCGGACCCGCTCGACCTCCGGCGCGAGCGCCGGGTCGCTGAGCACCGCGCGGGTGCCGGACTGGCCGAGCAGGTAGCGCAGTTCCTCGCCGGTGAGGGCGTGGTTGACCGGGACGTGCACCAGTCCGGCCCGGGCGCAGGCGAGGAAGGCGATCGCGTAGGCGTCGGAGTTGCGCCCGTAGGCGGCGACCCGGTCGCCGGGCCGCAGACCGAGCCCGAGCAGGTGCCCGGCGGCGCGGCTGACCGCGTCGTCGAGCTGCCGGTAGGTCCAGCTGCGGTCGGCGAAGGTGAGCGCGACGCGATCGGGGGCCCGGCGGGCGCTCCGGCGCAGCAGCCCGTCGACGGTGCCGGCTCGGGGGTCGTCGCTCATGGTCACGGTCTCGCTTTCGTACGGCGGGCGGTCGGGCGGCGGGCGGTTGGGCGGCGGGGCCCGCCCGGGCAGACGGCCGGAGCGGGCAGCAGCAGCCTGCCCGCTCCGGACCGCCCGCACCAGGGTCTGCGCCCGGTCGGTCCGCCCGACCGGTCCGCCGGTCCGCCGCCCTGCCGCCCCGCCGGTCCGTCGAGACGGGTGGCGGAGTGGCGCCGGGGCGGGCGTGTGCAGCGGCCCCGGCCGGGTAGGCGCCTGGGCGACCATCGATTCCGGGGCCCGGCACCGTGCCGGGCCGAAGGGTGCTGCGAAGACGGTCACCGTTCGTGTACGACGGCCTGAGCTCGGAGGAGAATCGACGCCACCGGGCGGGGAGTCCGACGAGGAGGCCGGCCATGAAGAGCCTTGAACGCCGCTACGCGGTGACCCTGCCCGGGTCGATCGGCGGGCACGCCCCGCCGCCCGTCGTCGTGGTCCGCGTCACCGAGGCTGTGGGCCCCGGCGGCGGACCGGTCTGGACGAACCGCGACGGCGACCTCCGGGTGGAGATCACCGGTGAGGTCGCCACCGTCCTGTCCGCCCCGGAGGGCACGGGGCGGCACCCCTGCCTGCACGCGGTGGCGCTGCCCGACCGCCTCGCGTCGTAGCGCGCACCGTAGCGCCACACCCGTAGTGCCCCGGAGCCCTGCGTCCTACCGGGTCAGCAGGGCTTCCACGACGGGATGTTGTCGTTGAAGACCGCGAAGGGGGCCGGGCGCCGGGTGGACCGGTCCACCGACCGGGCCGCCGCGGCCGTCCTGCTCCGCACCAGGGAGGCGCTCCGGCCGTAGGGCAGCCGCCGTTCAGCTGTTGGCGCCCCGAGCGGCCACCGTCCAGCGGTCGACGACCTCGCCGGCCCGGACCACCTCCAGGGTGTCGGCCAGGTTCACCGGAGTGCAGACGTGGACCGGGACGACGGCGACCCGGGAACCCAGGCGGGGAGTGGGCCCGCCCTCGGGCAGCACGACGGTGGCGTGGTGCTCGGACAGGGAGGCCACCACCGCGTCCGGGTGGTCCGGGAGGTAGCCGTGGCCGCGGACCCACGGCGATGCGTCGGAGCCCAGCACCTTGCTGCCCGCGTCGAGCACGAAACGGCCGGGGCCCGGGGTGCTCACCACGGTCGCGAGCGCGTAGAGCCCGAGGTCGTCCGCGGTGCAGCTGCCGATGGCCAGCTGGGTCGCGTCGTTGAAGACGTACACCCCCGGGCGCAGTTCGTTCACCGCGCCCGACCGCCACTGCCCGGCCGTCGGCGTCGACCCGCCGCTCACCACCGGCACCGCGATCCCCACGGCCCGCAGGGCCTCCGCGGCCTCGCCGAGCGCCCGTTCCTCGTCGCGGGCGGCGTGCTCGCGGGCGCGGGGGTCGTGGCCGTAGCCGTGGCCGGGGAAGGTGAAGACCCCCGCCACCTCCAGCCCGGCGTCGACGGCGGCGAGGCCGATCTCGGTCGCGTCGGCCGGAACGACCCCGGTCCGGTGGTGACCGGAGTCGATCTCGATCATCACCTGCGCGGGGGCCGCCGCCCCCCGCAGCGCCCGCCCCAGCCGCCGGACACCCTCCACGGAGTCCGCGCCCACCCGCAGGGCGACCGAGTCCGCGAGGGCGCGCAGCCGACGGGCCTTGGCGTCGTCGACCCACAGGGGGTAGGCGATGAAGAGGTCGGACACGCCGTTCCGGGCGAAGACCTCCGCCTCGCCGACGGTGGCCACGCTCAGGCCCACCGCACCGGCGTCGAGCTGGCGCCGCGCGATCTCCGGGCACTTGTGGGTCTTGGCGTGCGGGCGCACCGCGAAGCCGCCCTCCAGGGCCGCCGCGCTCATCCGGGCGATGTTGCGCTCCATGACATCGGCGTCGACGACCAGCGCGGGGGTCGCCGGCTCCTCGGGGAGATGTGTGCTCATGCCTCATGATCACGCGTCCGGTCGGCCTCCGGTTCCCACCGCGCCTCCAGGCGCCTCGACCCCGCCCGCGCCGGAGGACCGTGCCGCCCGTCAGGACTCCGCGGCACCCGGCTCGCTCGTCCCGGCGGCGGCACGCGGGCTGCCCGGCGGGATCGGCCCCAGGTAGGTGCCGCCGGAGGCGTCGACGGTCTGGCCGGTCACCCAGCGGCCGCGCGGCCCGGCCAGGAAGCCGACCACGTCCGCGACGTCCTCGGGCGTGCCGATCCGGCCCAGGGCGGTGATCGACTCCAGCCCGGCCATCGCCTCGGGGGCGCTGGTCCACGCCGAGGTCATGTCGGTGAGGATCACGCCCGGGTTGACGGTGTTGACGGTGATCCCGCGCCGGCCGAGCTCGTTGGCGAGCGGCGCGGCGAGCGCCTCCAGGGCCGTCTTGCTGACGGTGTAGCCGATCTGGAGGGGCGAGGCGATCCGGGCGGCCGCCGAGGCCACGTTCACGATCCGGCCGCCGTCCCGCAGCAGTGGCAGGGTCCGCTGGATCACGAAGAGCGGCGCGCGGACGTTGACCGCCATCACCCGGTCGAACTCCTCCTCGGTGATCTCGCCGATCGAACCGGCCAGGTGCACGCCCGCGTTGTTGACCAGGATGTCCAGGCCGTCCTCGCCGTGCTCCGCCAACCCGGCGGTGAGGCCTTGGAGCAGCCGGTCCGGCCCGTCGCTCCGGTCGAACCGGGCCGGCACCGCGAACGCCCGGCCGCCCGCCCCCTCGATCAGCTTCACGGTCTCCGCGGCGGCCTCCTCGTTGCCGCCGTAGTGCACCGCGACCAGCGCGCCGTCGTCGGCGAGCCGCCGGGCGACCGCCCGTCCGATCCCACGGGACCCGCCCGTCACCAGCGCCGTCCTGCCGTCCAGCTCGCCCATGCCCGCCGTCCCTCCCACGCCCTCCCGGCCGCATCCGGGGCCGGCCCGGTCGCCACACCCCGATGCCGGGCGACCCCTCATACCTGCCCGCCACGGCAGGCCTGATGCACCGGCTCGGTCGCCGGCCCGCTGAGCGGCCCGCCGGGCGGCGAGGCGGACGCGGGTGGCGCAGCGGCCCCAGGCACGGGTGCCGCGTTCCCCCACCGGTGCGCCCTCGTCCGCCCCGAGGGCCGCAGCGCCTGGCAGGCCCCGCACCCGGCCGCCGACACCGCCCAACTCCTCGACGTGCTAGGGCGTGTCTGACAATTCCCGCCGGGCGTGCGACGCCGGGGCACGCACCTCGCCGCGTTGTCGTCAGTCGCCGATGCTCCGCATGGACTCCCTCCTCCGCCTTGCGATGCACGCACCCCAACGC